>SPDF01000342.1 GCA_004525055.1 Gemmatimonadales bacterium
AACGGCCGTGAGAGCGAGCAATCGACGGATCATCTACGGAGCTCCGGTGACGAGGCCGTGGCGACTAGTGCAGCCAGGAAAAGCTGGCGGAGATGCCGTCCAGGTCGCCGAAGGACCCGCCCACGTTCATGCTGAAACTGGTGCCGAACTTGATGTCCACGCCGAGGCCGACCGCGAAGTACATCTCGGTGTTGTCGGCAAAGGTGGGGATGAAGGCCGGCGTAATGTACGGAACAAAGCTGGTGGTCGAGTTCTCGAGTAGAATCTGCCGTCCAAGCGCAAACCCGATCGGGACAAACAGCTGGTTGGCGTTATCCAGGAGCGAGGCCCCGACGCCGACGGTCAGCGCGCCGTCGAGCGGGAAGTTGTCGGAGTGATGAAGCAACCGGGCCCGATAGTCGCCGCCGATGAGGAAGGCCGTGGCGCCGGTGTTGTTGGGGTTCCGAAAACCGATCCGAATGCCGAAGTCGGCCATCGGCCCGCGGGCCATGCGATAGTATCCCTCCAGCGCCATTCCGCTGTTATTCGGATCGGAGATGGAAACACCGAACGCCGTCTTGTCGAAGAGCCGCTGCGACGACAGGAACACCGGCGTACCAGTTTCCTGGGCCATCGCCGGCGTGGCCAGCACAAACAACGACACGGCTGCGATCAGGCTACGACGCATGGACGACCTCCTTGGCATGTTCGGCGACGACGCGGACGATATTTCCCACCACCTGGAGGAACCCGCCCCGCACCGCAAAGGACTGTTCACCGCCGGCGACCCGCACCACCAAGGTACCCTCGCCGAGCAGCGTCATGAACGGGGCGTGGTGCGGCAAGATTCCCACCTGTCCGTCGTAGGCGGGAGCCTGCAGGCTCTCCGCCTCCCCGTCAAAGATGGACCCATCGGGGGAAATTACCGTGACTCGCATCACGCCGCCGCCATCTTCTGGGCCTTCTCCACCGCTTCGTCGATGCCGCCCACCATGTAGAAGGCCTGCTCGGGCAGGTGATCGAACTCCCCAGAGAGCACCCGTTCGAAGCTCTCGATCGTGTCCTCGAGCTTGACGTACTTGCCGGGGAAACCGGTGAACTGCTCGGCGACGAAGAACGGCTGCGACAGGAAGCGCTGGATCCGGCGGGCCCGCGACACGACCAGCTTGTCCTCTTCGCTGAGCTCGTCCATGCCGAGAATCGCGATGATGTCCTGGAGCGCCTTGTAGCGCTGCAGGGTGAGCTGGACGCCGATGGCGACCTTGTAGTGCCGCTCGCCGACGTACTGCGGCGAGAGAATCCGGCTCGAGCTGTCGAGCGGGTCCACGGCGGGGTAAATCCCGAGTTCCGAAATGGCGCGGGAAAGCACGACCGTGGCGTCGAGGTGGGCAAAGGCCGTCGCCGGCGCCGGGTCCGTGAGGTCGTCGGCCGGCACGTAGATGGCCTGTACCGAGGTGATCGATCCCTTGGTCGTCGAGGTGATCCGCTCCTGCAAGTCGCCCATCTCGGTGGCCAGCGTCGGCTGGTACCCGACCGCGCTCGGCATGCGGCCGAGGAGCGCCGAGACTTCCGAGCCGGCCTGCGTGAACCGGAAGATGTTGTCGATGAAGAGGAGCACGTCCTGGTTCTCGACGTCGCGGAAGTACTCCGCCACCGTGAGCCCGGTCAGCCCGACGCGGAGACGGGCGCCCGGCGGCTCGTTCATCTGGCCGTAGATGAGCGCCGTCGACTTGAGCACGCCGCTTTCGGACATCTCGAGGTAGAGGTCGTTCCCTTCACGAGTCCGCTCGCCGACGCCGCAGAAGACCGACTTACCGCCGTGGCCCTTCTGCACGTTGTTGATGAGCTCCATGATGACGACCGTCTTCCCGACGCCGGCGCCCCCGAAGAGGCCGATCTTGCCGCCCTTCACGAACGGCGCGATCAGGTCGATGACCTTGATGCCGGTCTCGAAGACGGAAGTCTTCGGCTCGAGATCGACGAACTTCGGCGTCTCCCGGTGAATCGGCCAGCGCAGGGCGTCGGCCGGAATGGGGGCGCCGCCGTCCACCGGCTCGCCGAGGACGTTCAGGATCCGCCCGAGCGGGATATCGCCGACCGGCACCGTGATCGCGGAGCCGGTGTCCGTGATCCGCATCCCGCGGACGACGCCGTCGGTGGTGCTCATGGCCACGGCGCGCACCTGGTTCTGCCCGATGTGCTGCTGCACCTCGGCCACCAGCTTGATCGGCTGGGCGCCGCTGGCGTCCTCGAGGAGGAGCGCGTTGTAGATCTCGGGCAGCTTGCCGGGCTCGAATTCCACGTCGAGAACGGGGCCGATCACCTGGACGACGGTGCCGATGTTCAGTGTGGCGGTGGTCATGCGTAGGTATCCCGTGAAGTCAGAGTGATCGAGTTAGCCCTGTAACGCCGCGGCGCCGCCGACGATTTCCGCGATTTCCTGCGTGATCGCCGCCTGGCGCTGCCGGTTGTAGGTCCGCTTGAGCAGGTCGAGAATCTCGCCCGCGTTGTCGGTGGCGCTCTTCATGGCGGTGCGTCGGGCGCCATGTTCGGCGGCGCTGGTCTCGACC
>SPDF01000193.1 GCA_004525055.1 Gemmatimonadales bacterium
TCTTCATCGTCTTCGCCAATACCGACTTTTCCAAGGGGTACAAGGGGATCACCGGGTTCCTGATCGAGAAGGACTTTCCGGGATTCAAGGTGGGCAAGAAGGAAGACAAGCTCGGCATCCGCGCCTCGAGCACGACCGAGCTGATACTCGAGGACTGTGTCGTGCCGGACGAGAACGTCCTCGGTCCCGTCGGGCAGGGATACAAGATTGCCATCGAGACCTTGAACGAAGGCCGGATCGGGATCGGCGCCCAGATGATCGGGGTAGCCACCGGCGCCCTCGAAGCGGCGATCGCATACGTGAAGGAACGGAAGCAGTTCGGGAAGCCAATCGCCGAGTTCCAGGGCGTCCAGTTTCAGCTCGCCCAGATGGGCACGGAACTCGAGGCGGCCAAGCTGATGGTCTACAACGCGGCGCGGATCAAGTGCGCCGGCCAGCCGTTCCTGCGGGAAGCCGCCATGGCCAAGCTCTTTAGTTCGCAGGTGGCGGACCGGATTACCTCGCAGTGCCTGGAGCTCTTTGGCGGATACGGATATTCGAAGGAGTATCCCGCGGAGAAGTTCTATCGAGATGCAAAAATCGGCACGATCTACGAAGGCACCAGCAACATGCAACTGCAGACCATCGCCAAGCTGATGCTCAAGTAGGCAGGGGGCTCATGTCCTGACCCAGCCCTCCGGGATGCTGTCGGGGGCCTGACGTTTCAGGGTGGAACAGACCACTGTGGCAACTCTTGACGCCACAATGACTTGGCGCATAGTATTGACCCACGAGCCCGCGGCACTGCCGTGGGCCTCGTTGTCTGAGCCGGCGATCGAACCCCCATCGGTCCCGGGGAACGGTCTTTGCTCTACCTATCTGGCGGACGGCCCCCCAGCCGGACCCCAACTATCAACCAGGTGGTACTCCAGTGACGCGTTTCCTTTGCGCGCCTCGCCCAACGCTTCGCACCGTGCTCGGCCTGCTCGCCCTGATGGGCGGACTGGCTGTGCTGCCGGGCGTGGTGGAGGCCCAGGGCGACGCCCAGGTGCAGCGCGCGCTGGATTCCTGGTTCAAGCGGGCCAAGCGCCGCGCGCCCGGTGAGTGGGGCATCGCCATCGCGGACCAGACGGGACGGATTCTCTGGAGCGTCGCGGAGGATCGCCCGCTTCAGCCCGCCTCGACGGTCAAGCTGTTCACCACTGGATTTGCGCGCACCCAGCTGGGCGGGAATGCCAAGGTGGCCACCCGTGTTATTGGAACCGGCATGGTGGACCCATTCACCGGGCAGTGGGTGGGGACGTGGGCGCTCGAGTTGAATGGCGATCTTTCTCTGGAGCGCGCAACGCGTCAGGGCCCGCAGTTGGCGGAGCTTGCCCAGCAGCTGGCGGCGCGCGGCATCTCTCACCTGCAGGGTCCGCTGGTGGTGCGAAGCGCGGACGGCCCTGCCGATGCGGTCTTTCCCTCTGTCTGGGCGTCGCGGCACCGTGGGCGGCTCTTTGCGCCGCCGATTGGTGCGCTCACCCTGCACGAAAACACCGTGGAGTTCACGATCCGTCCCGGCGCCAAGTCGGGGGCCCGGCCCGTGATCATCGGGGAGTCGCCCCGCGGCGTGACCCAGCTCGTCACCAATAGGGCCCGGACCGTCGCCGGCCGTCGCTCCTCGCTCCGACTTTCATCGACCTCCAATGGCGGGTGGATCCTCTCAGGCAGCATCGGGCGGTCCGCCAGACCGCGCCGCTTGAGCAGGGTCGCCAACGATCCCGAGGCGGTACTGCGCGCTGTATGGGGGAGGGCGCTCAAGGACGCGGGCATTCAGTGGGACAACACCTTTGCGCTGGCCTCGGCTGCTCCTCTGGACTACCAGGTCGTGCTCGCACAGATCGAGTCGCCCATCTTGGACTCGCTCGCTTCCGAGGTCAACACGCGCAGCCTCAATATCGGCGCCGAGTTGCTGCTCCGCTGGGCCGGTGGCACCTCCAACGCCGCTGAACAGCTGACGGAGCACGTGCGGTCGGTCACGGGAGCGACGACCGGTGTTCACCTGGTGGACGGCAGTGGCCTTTCCACCGAAGACCGGGTCGCGCCCTCGGTGTTCGTGTCGTACCTGACGCGCTTTCCGATGACGATCGAAGGGAAGAACTTCCCCCTCCTGTTGCCGGCCAACGGCGAAGGCACCCTTGGCCGCCTGGGCGGGATGCCGGGACGCGGCGTGGTCCGGGCCAAGACGGGGACGCTCAACAATGTGAGCACACTGGTGGGCTACCTCGGCCGCCCGGAGGGTGTGCTCGTGGTGACGCTGATGTACAACGGCAGGTACTCCTACACCGCGCGCCAGGAGGAGTGGCGGCTGTTTCGGACGCTCGGCGCCGATGCGGTGCAGATCCCGGAGGACACGTCACTGGACATCGAACCGATACAGCTCGGTGGTGAGGACGAGGCTGCACCGAAGCCGATCGTGGGGTTCGGATTGTTCTAGGGTTCGCAGCAGGAGATTGGAACGACGACGGGGCGGCCAGTGGCCGCCCTGTTTGACGTCTATCCTAAAACCGCCAGGTCAGTCCGCCGTAGAACTGCGTAAGCGTGCTGGTGCCTGGATTGACGCTGTCGTTCTGCCGGAGCACTGAGAAGGACATGAACCAGGCTCGGCCAAGGTTCATGTCCGCATCCACCCCATACCATGTGGATTTTTGCAGCCCAGCAGCAATCGGATTGTCTTCCTGGCGGAGGCCAGCGCTCAGGTCGAGATGGATGGGCCCGAAGGGGTCGATGCTCAGTCGGCCGGAATAGAGCTGCCCGGATGTATGCATCACACTCACGGTCGTGTCGGCGGAGAAGACGTCGTTCTGATACCAGGTTGCCCGAGCCGAGAGCCCCACGTTGAACTTGGTAATGCGATTCACGCCGAGCGTGCTTGTGAACGAATTGGCTCCGCCCGAACTGCCACCGGTGCTCCGACGCCAGTCGCCGCCGCCGTACACCTGCTGGCCGGTCAACTGAACGCCACCACCGTAACCCTGCCGATAGGCATCGTCGAATTCCGTCTCGGGATTCGTGAAGTCGCGAAGCGTCGGCACACTGCGACGCTTGTCGTAGGTGCCATTGATCGCCAGCCAGCGGGTGGGCCGTAGGGACACGTTGGCAAACTGGCTCGTGGCGGAAATGGCGCTCTGTTCGGCGTTCGGTCCCTCAAGCTTCCAGGGCCGGTAGTAGTCGAGCTCCTGCAGCAGGTAGAGGGAGATGTACCGGTTATTCATATTGAACTGCGCGATGCCCCACTCCCGCCGCGCCTCTCCCCCTTCATAGGACCCGACCGCACCGATGGTGGCCGAGGTGACCGTCGAGGTGCCCGGTCGATTGTGCATGCTCACGTACGCCCCGAAGTCGTGGACCGCGCTGGAGAAACCGAGCGTGGCGATATCGGGCTCGAATCCCGCGAACGCGCCGAACGAAATGCGCCCCCCGTTCAGTTCGGCCAGGGCGCCGTCAAAGAGCCCGATGGAGCTGACCGCCGTCAGGTATTGCCGGCCCGCCGCCGCGCGGAAGCTGGAACCTGGCTGGTTCCAGAACATGACGGCCTGGTAGACCCGGGTATGTCCATCCACCTGGGTGCCGCCGGCCGAGGTCGACGTCGTCTGGCGGGTCCGGAGGTCGAGGGCCAGGCCGAGGGGGGTGCCGCCGAGGCCGATGCCATTGATGCGGGCATCGAGCGACGGCTGGTTGAAGCCATTGCTCCCCAATTCCTGTCCCCCGTCCACCGTCGTCGTGGTGGCACGCATGTACCGAGTCCCAAATCGACCGTGGAGCCCGGGGCCGCTCATCCGCCGTGGGCGGATCCGAGCGGCCACTGCGGACGCCGAGAGCATCTCGGGACTCGCCGGCTGACTGTGGAATTGGATCACGTCACCCAGCGCGATGCTGCTGGCGCCCGACACGACGACACAGGCAGACCGGTGCGAGGCGAGGAACTTGACGCGCAACGTCCCGACGACCTCGTCCCCCTTCATGACCGAGACCTCCGACCCCTCGAGCAGGCCGTCGAGCCGCCCGGCACCGATATAGATCTCCGTGCCGGAGATGAACGTGACGGTGGTCCGGTGGGCGGCGGTATCGGGTGGGGTCGTGTCAGGCACGGCGGGCACGACCACCTCCGACGCCGGCACGGCGCCTGGCGGCGGGGCGAGCCCTTCCCTGATGGGGGTTGGCGCCACCACGATGGTCGGCGGCGGCGCGGCCTTCGTGATGACCACCTGCGGCTGGGCAGAAGACGGGGCCGAGTCCTGCGTCTGCGGCGGGGACA
>SPDF01000270.1 GCA_004525055.1 Gemmatimonadales bacterium
ACGCCCCCCTCGGACCCGCAATTGCGGATGCGGATGAAGAGCAAAAAAACAGGCCCACCCTCTCGGATGAGCCCGTCGGGCCTCGTCTCGGCCAGGGATTGCTTCGTCGGCCCTCTCCGGGGCCTCCTCGCAATGACAGAGGTGGTTATCGGCTCAGCAGCTGCCGCCGGAGCATGATCAGCTTGCGGCGCAGCGACCCGTCGTGCACCCGGCCACCCACCCGTACCACCGAGCCGCCGAGGACGGCGGGATCGGCCGTGAAGCGCACCAGCGCCTCCTTGCCCAGCGCCTTGGTCAGGCTCGCGACGATCTGGTTCTGGAGCGTGCCATCCGCCTCGTGCGCCAGGGTCACGCCGACCCGCACCCGGTTGAGCTTGGCGTCCACCATCCCGGCGTACACCTGGGCAATGTCGTCCAGGACCCCTTGGCGGTTCCGCTTGACCAGCGCCTGCAGGAAGAGCACGAACGGCTTCGGCGCGTCAGGAAGCGCGTCGGCCAGCAGCTGGGCCTTGGTGGCCTTCGGCACCCGCGGCGACATCATCACCGCCAGCACCTGGGGCGTCCCGGCCACCGCGGCCGCGAGTGCCTCGAGGAGGGCGCCGTACTTCTCGGTCTCCCCCTCCTGCTCACCGAGAGTGAACAGCGCCTCGGCGTAGTTCCGGGCTATCGCTTCGTACCTCAATGCGACGACTCCAGGGTGCTCAGGTAATCCAGCACGATCTTCTTGTCGGCGTCGGACGACAGCCGCTCGCCGATGAGCTTCGAGGCCGCGGCCAGCGAGAGGTCCACCGCCTCGCGGCGGAGTTCCTGCCGTGCCTTTTCCCCTTCCGCCGCAATCTCGCGCCGGGCACGGGCCAGGAGCTGATCCTGTTCCTCGCGAGTCTTCAACACCGCCGCCGCCCGCTCCCGGTCAGAGGCGCTCTTGGCCTCGGCCAGAATGGACTGCGCCTGCGTACGCGACTCGCCGAGCAGCTTCTGCTGCTCGGCGAGCAACGCCGCCGCCTTCGCGTGCGCCTGCTCCGCCTCCTCCAACTGGCGACGGATGGTCTCCTCGCGCTGCACAGTCACCGTCAGGATGGCGGGCCAGGCGTACTTCTTCAGCAGGAAGTAGAGGGCAATGAAGACCAGCCACGTCCAGAAGATGAGGCCTGTGTTCACCTCGAAGGGTGACATCGGGGCCCCCGCTGCGCCCTCGGATGACGCAAGCAACACGGAATACATGGATCCGCCTTACGCGATGAGCTTGAAGAGCAGGGCGAACACCAGCGCGATGATCGTGGCGCCTTCGAGGAGCACGGCGATCAGCAGCGCGGCGCCGCGGATTTCACCAGCTGCCTCGGGCTGACGGGCAATCGCTTCGGCGGCCTGCCCACCGATGCGGCCGAGGCCGATGCCGGCGCCCAGGACGGCCAGCCCGATGCCGATGCCGGCGCCGAGGAGGGCGTTGGTGTTCTTGGCGGCGGCGACGAGGTCGGCGCCGAGGACGCCATCCTGCACGAGATTGAGGAGAAACATGTGTCAGTCCTGTTCAAGAGTGGAGATGTATGGTCGTTGCGCTACCCGATCCGGCACCGCGTCTCCAGCGCAGTCCTTCCCGGCGGCCCGCCATCGGCTCCGATTGGGAGCCAGCGGGCGCATCATCCGCCATTCGGCGGACTACCATCACTCCGGCGGCGGCAGCGCGCGGCGCCGGGGTCGTGCTCCAGCTAGTGCTCGTGCTGCATCAAGCCGATGAAGACGGCCGAGAGCAGCGCAAAGACGTACGCCTGCAGGAACGCCACAATCAATTCCAGCATCATGATGCCGACCACCAGCAATGCGGTCACCCCGCCGATGGCCCAGTTCCACCCCTTGATGTCGCCGAAGAGGAAGATGATGCCGAAGAGGGAGAGGATGACGAAGTGGCCAGCCGTCATGTTGCCGAAGAGACGGACCGCCAGGGCAAAGGGCTTGACCAGCTTGCCGAGGATTTCGATCGGCGCCATGAAGAGCGAGAACCCCACCGCGGCCGGGCCGTGCATCCCCGGGGCATGCGGGAAGATCGTCCCCATGTACCCCTTGAACCCGAGCTTCGTCATCCCGGCGATTTCCACCGTCAGAAAGACGAGAATGGCCAGCGCGGCGGTCACGGCCAGATTGCCGGTGGGCGACGCGCCCCACGGTAACAGGCCCAGCAGATTGGCGTAGAGGACGAAGAAGAAGAGCGCCATGACGAACGGGGCGAACTTGGCGCCGTCGGCGCCGATGTTAGCGATGGCAATATCGTTGCGGACGAAGAGGACCACGCCCTCCATGGCGGCGGCGAATCCCTTGGGCGACTTTTCCCCGGCGCGCTGCCGGCGAAGCGAGCGCCCGGCCAGCCACATGGTCAGGAAGACGAGGGCGGCAGCGAAGATCAGGTACACGACATGCTTGGTGGGGGAGAGATTCAGCGTCATCCCGCCGATGTGAATGTCCGCCCACCGCGGCAGGTGAATCGTGGTGATCGGCTCAAGGTCGATCGTCCACGCATCCGCCGTGTGGTGGAGGACCATCTCGCCAATGTCGGGGCCCTGACCAAGCATCATCGTATCGTCCGTAGGTCCGAGAACATCAGGGGAATAAGCACCCCCACGAAAGCCAACGCCGTCGGGAGCGGCGGGAAGTGCGCCCGGTCAACGAGCACCGCACCCAGGAACAGGAACATCCCGAGCACGCGCAGTCCCATCCCGATGCCCCACGCCTTCAGGAGCTGTTCCAGGGGCTTGCCCACCGCCCGCCGGAGGAACACACCCGCCGCCAGCTGAATGACCGTGGCAACTCCCCCAAATACTACACCGGGCAGGAGCGCTATCGATCCGAAACCCCGAACCAGGAGGGCGGTGACAATCGCTGTCAGCACCAGACCGGCGGCCAGGTGTTTCACACTCCACTCCCGCGCTTCCTCTTGCCACCGGTGTGGGGGTGATCGGCCTTGTACTGCCGCTCATCCGCCTGCAGCTTCCAGTAGATGTTGAGGAAGCTCAAGACCGCGCCCGCCAGCGTGCCCACCACCGTCAGGAGCGGCATCCAGCCGAGCCACCGGTCCAGCAGGAAGCCCATCCCCATGAAGAAGATGATCCCGCCGGCAAAGGTGAAGCCGAGGGAGACATACTTGTACCCCTCCCCGACCTCGCGGGAGGACCCTGATGGCTCCTTCATCGGGCGGGAAATTAGCCGCTTGTGAAATAATGCGCAAGCAACTTTTGCCCCGCTGCCCCCCTGCCCCGCCACCATTACATTCCGC
>SPDF01000301.1 GCA_004525055.1 Gemmatimonadales bacterium
ACCGGCTCCACCCGCTCCAGCCGCTCCACCTCCGCCGGCAGTTCCTCGCTCAGCTCACCGTCGATCCGGTACTCCGTCCCCACCGGGATCTCGCTGAAGCTGTCGAGGACATCGAGCTTGGTGACGGCCAGGCCGGTGAGGCCGTTGACCCGCACCGAATAGCGCACGACGTTGGCGTCAAACCACCCGCACCGCCGCGGACGCCCGGTCACCGCGCCAAACTCGCCGCCGATGCGCTGCAGCGCCTCCCCGCCCTCTCCCAGCGCCTCCGTGGGCAGCGGCCCGTTACCCACGCGCGTCGTGTAGGCCTTCACCACGCCCAGCACGCCGTCGATCGCGGTCGGGCCGATGCCGGAGCCGATGGACGCTCCGCCAGCCGTCGTATTGGAGCTGGTGACATAGGGATAGGTGCCGTGGTCCACGTCGAGGAGTGCCCCCTGGGCGCCCTCCAGGAGGACACGCTTCCCGGACCGCAGCGCCTGGTGCACCAGGAGTCCGGTGTCGGTCGCCAACGGCAGCAGGCGGGGCGCCAGGCGCTCCAGAAGCGCAATGTGCGCGTCGAGCGACGCCGGAGCAGCCCCCATCATCGCCAGGAGCCGGTTGGCCCGATCCAGGCGCTCCGCGAGCAGGGCGCGCAGCCCCGCACCGTCCCGCAGGTCGATGACCCGCACTCCCCGGCGCCCGTACTTGTCCTCGTAGGTCGGGCCGATGCCGCGACCGGTAGTGCCGATCTTCTGCGACTTCTCGCTCGCCGCGTCGAGGAGCTTGTGATACGGCAACACCAGGTGCGCCCGCTCCGAAACGAAGAGCCGCCCGGTCGTGTCCACGCCCCGGGCCGTCAATCCATCCAATTCCTCGAACAGGGTCTCCGGGTCGAGCACCACGCCGTTGCCGATGATGCACCTGGCGCCCGCGTGCAGGATGCCCGAGGGAATCTGCTGCAAGATGAACTGCTCTTCGCCGATGACGACGGTATGCCCCGCGTTGGCCCCACCCTGGTACCGCACCACGCAGTCGGCGCGCTCGGAAAGGACATCGACCAGCTTCCCCTTCCCTTCGTCACCCCACTGGGCACCTACGACCACGATGCAGTGCGTTTTCGGATCGAACATGGGTCCTCTCACGGGCTCAGGCCAACGAAAAGGGCCCCTCGCGGGGCCCGTGTATCCTCAGGGAAAAGCTAGTGGGCGCCGGCCTCCGGGTCAAATCGGTCCGGCCACGAGCCGCCCAACGGCCTCCGCCGTCACGAACGCCATGCCGGCGGGAGTGTCACGCGGCGTGTGCATCCGGCGCAGCGTTCCCCAATCGAGGCGCGCCACCGTCAGGGCGGCCGCGCCGGTCTGCGAGAGCGGTCGGCTGTCCACGTAGGCCCAGAGGGGCTGCCTCCGCTCCGTGATCGCGGGGGCGACACCGGCGAGGGCGCCCGCCACCGAAGCGGACCACCGCCCCCCGGTGGCGTCGTGGGAGACGACATAGAGCACCCCCTGGTCATCGATCGTGTCGAGGTTGATCACCTCGACGCCGACCAGCTGGGGGCCGAATTCCCGCGCGAAGATCCTCGACCCGACCAACCCGAATTCCTCCGCGCCGGTGATGAGGATGCCGACCCCCGCCGCCGGAGCGGCCTCCGCCGCCACCAAGGCCGCCAGCAGCCCCGACCCGTTGTCCCTGGCTCCCTGCGAGGTCCCGCGCAACGCCCCCCGAGCCGCGAGCCCACAGGCGATGAGGGCGAGCACCGCGGCGTACGCCACCATGTCGCCCTCCAGCGGCCCCCACAGCCGGGCCACCGCCAGCACGCTGAGCGTCAAGAGTGCGAGCGCAGCCACGACCACACCCACCACGCGTCCGGCCATCGACTGGCCCTGCGCCTTGGTATCGAGATGAGCCACGATCCAGCGGCGGACCGGCGCGTTTCCGCGGGTCGCGATGAGGTTCGCGTCCTCGCGCACCCCACCTCCGAGCGATGACCAGCCGAGGGCGGTACCGCGCACCAGGATCGCCAGCGCCGCGAGCCCCACCACCCAGGCGGCGAGCGCCGCCCACGCCGGCGCGCCCGCCACCGTGATGAGCGGGATCTGGATCAGGGTGAGCCAGCCGAGGCCGGCGCCGAACATCGGCAGCGCGTTGAGGCTGGAGGGAAAGAATGAGAAGGGGCGTTCCTCGACGGTGTAGTCGAGGGTGCGGAGATGGTCCGCGACCAGGCGGCGCGCGTCCGCCGCCCCCGGGGTCCCCGCCTCGCGAGAACCATCGAGGACCAGCGCCAGCAACTCGCGCGGACGCGCCACGCTTAGCGCGCCTTCTTCCGTCGGTCGCGCCCGGCCGACTCGACCTCACCCCGGGCCGCCGCCTGCGACGTCTCCTCGGTGATGAGGCCCTCCTTCACCAGGTCGGCGAGGTGCTGTTCGAAGGTCTGCATCCCGTGCTGGTCCCGGCCGTCCGCCATCAACTTGCGGAGCTCTCCCCATTTCGCCGGGCTCTTGATGCAGGCGCGCACCTGCGGCGTCCCCACCAGGACCTCAATGGCCGCCACGCGCCCCTCCTCGTCGGTCCTCGGAAGCAGCTGCTGCGAAATGATCCCGCGGAGTGCCTCCGACAACCGCACCCGGCCGATATCACGCTCATCGGGCTGGAACATCGCCACCATGCGCTCGATCGTGGTGGGCACATCGGGCGTCGGCATCGCGGAAATGACCATATGTCCCGTCTCCGCCGCCTTCACCGCGATATCGGCCGTCTCCGGGTCCCGCATCTCGCCGATGAGGATGACGTCGGGGTCCTGCCGAAGTGCGGCCCGGAGCCCGATCGCCATGCTCGCCGTGTCCACCCCGACTTCGCGCTGCGTCACGGAACTGTTGATGTCTCGATGCAGAAACTCGATCGGGTTCTCGATGGTGACGACATGTTTCTGCTTCGTACGGTTGATGTGCTCGATGATGGCGGC
>SPDF01000003.1 GCA_004525055.1 Gemmatimonadales bacterium
CCTTCAAAGCACACTCCCTCTCCAGAAGGGAGAGGGGAGCAGGGGTGGGGGTAAGGATGATAGGGAAGTAGGGAGACGGCGGCCGCTGGGATCCTGGACCCCGGCGTTCGCCGGGGTGACACTATTCTGCCACGGGCAACGCCGTTTCCTCGTACCGGCTCAATTTCCTATATAGGGTGGAGGGGTCGATTCCCAGGACCTCCGCCGCCCGGGTCTTGTTCCCACCCTCTGCCTGCAGCACCCACATGATGTACGCCCGTTCGATCACGTCCAGCGCGGGATTCTTGTACGAACGGTCCGTCACCAGCGGCTCCTTCCGGCGCCGGGTGATCCGCTCGGGGAGGTGCTGGGGCTCGATGAGGGCGCCGCGGGTCAGCACCACCGAGTGCTCCAGGGCGTTCTCGAGTTCGCGCACGTTGCCGGGCCAGTCGTAGACCATCACCGCGTCAAGCGCCTCGGAGGAGAGCGCCTTCGGCTCGGTCCCGGCCTGCGTGGCCATCCCCTGCAGGAACCACTCGACCAGGAGGAGCAGGTCGTCACGCCGGTCGCGCAGCGGCGGAAGATCGAGGGCGATGACGTTCAGCCGATAGAAGAGGTCGGAGCGGAACGTCCCCCGCCGGATCTCCTCTTCGAGCTCCTTGTTCGTCGCGGCGACGATCCGCACGTCCACCGGAATCGCCTCCGTGGCACCGACCGGGATCACCTCGCGCTCCTGGAGCACGCGGAGCAGCTTGATCTGCAGCGAAGGCGGCATCTCGCCGACCTCGTCCAGGAAGAACGTCCCCCCCCGCGCCGCCGAGAACAGGCCCTGCTTGTCACGCACCGCGCCGGTGAACGATCCCTTCACATGCCCGAAGAGCTCACTCTCCAGCAGGTTCTCCGGCAAGGCGCCACAGTTGATGCTGAAGAACGGCCCCTCAGCCCGATCGGAGAGGAAGTGAATGTGCCGCGCCACCACTTCCTTGCCGGTGCCGCTCTCACCGCCGATGAGCACGGTGGAGTCGGTCGGCGCCACCTGTTCCGCGAGCTTGAGCACGTCGAGAAACCGCTTGGACTTCCCGATGGGACGGGTGGTCGTGCCGCGGTCACGCCGCTTGATTTCCTGCTTCAGCTGCTTGTTTTCCACCCGCACCGAGCGGAACTCGGCAGCCCGCCGAAGAATGGCAAGCAGCTCATCGTTGGCGAACGGCTTCTGGATGTAGTAGAAGGCGCCGGCATTGACGGCACCGATGGCCGTCTGCAATGAGGCCTGCGCCGTCATCAGGATGACCGGCGTCATCGGATCCTGGTCGCGGGCGGCCTGCAGGATATCGATGCCGGTCACCTGCGGCATCCGGACGTCGCTCAGGACGATGTCGAATTGGCCGGTGCGAATGGCCTCAAGGCCCGCCTTGCCGCCCTGGGCGGTGGTGACCTCAAACCCCTCCTTCTTCAGGAGAATGCGGAGGGTGTCGAGGATGCCGGACTCGTCGTCGACAATCAACAATGTGGGCTGGGTGCTCATTCGTCTTCCTCAGCCGACCATTTGGCGGGCAGGAAAATGGTGAAGGTGGTTCCCTCGCCAACCGTCGAGGCAACCGTAATCAAACCCCGGTGCGCTTCCACCGCCCGCTGGACGATGGCGAGGCCGAGTCCACTGCCGCCGGGGCGGCCGCTCACGAAGGGCTGGAAGAGCCGGTCGACGATGTCGTCTGGAATCCCCGGCCCGTCGTCCTTGACGTCGAGACGGATCGGCGACTCGATCCCGCTGCCCCTCGGGACGTCGCTCTGCAGGGCCGGGCCCATGGTCACCGTCACATTGACCGGTCCGGCCGCAGCCTGTGCCGCGTTCAAGACCAGGTTGGCGATCACGCGGTGCAGGAGGTCTTCGTCGGCATCGATGATGGTCGCCGGACCAGTCACCTGCAACACAGTGTCGGCGTGGCACTCCGGGTGAGCCTCCACCAGGTGCACGGCGGCCGTGGCGATCTCACGCAGATCCACCGGCTCGCGGCGTGCCGCGCGCACCCGTGAGAAATCGAGGAACTCGCTCAGGAGCCGGCTGAGTCGGTCCGCCTCGCGCACGATCAGCGTCGCCAACACTCGCTCGTCTTCGCCGGCGCCCGTGGCTGCGGCCAGTTGCTCGACCGAGCTCCGGATCGAAGCCAGGGGGTTCCGGATCTCGTGGGCGAGTGACGCGCTCAGGGATGCCACCGCCTCCAGCCGTTCGGCACGCAGGTGCAGCTCCTGCAGGTGCTTGCTCTCCGAAATATCGTTGAAGAGCGCCGTGACCGATGGATGCTGGGACGTGTCGCGCGCGAAGGTCGTCGTCATCAGCCCGATCGGAAACGAACTCCCGTCCCCCCGAAAGACGAGGCCCTCGGCCCGGTTCACTTTGCGGCCGCTCCGAATACCGGCCACCAGGCAGGCCCAGAGCTCGGAGCTCTTGGACTTGAGGTAATCGAGGATCGGCAGCCCGACTTGGGTGCGCCCGTCGATGTCGAGCAACCGCTCGGCGGTCGGGTTGATGAACGCCAGTCGCCCGAATCCGTCCACGGTCAACACCCCGGACCGGATATTGAGCAGGATGTCGTCCGCCTCGAGTCGGACCCGCCGCAGTTCCAGTTGGAGCGTATCCTGCTCGGCACCGGCCTGCCGCAGTCGCGCGCCCAGCGCCGCGACGATGCCGAAGACCGTGTTGAAAATGACGACCTGGCCCCAGAACGGGAGCCCGAGGCCCCCGCCACCGAGCGTGCCTGCGGTGAAATAGAGCGCGCTGCCCAGGAGCGACACGAGAATCCCGGCCCAGAGCGGCAACAGCACCGCGTAGGCGGCCAGCACCACCACATAGAGCGCGGAGAGGGGACTGTTGGCCCCCCCGGTGAAGTGGACGAGGGTGGTGACGAGCCCGAGGTCCACCACGGCCTGCACCGTCAGAAAGAACGGGCCCGCCTCACGATTCTTGATCCAGACAGCCCACCAGCCGTACGCGGTGACCGTAAAGGAGAGCAGGACTGAAATCGTGACGATGAACGAGATGTCAGGGGAGCGCGTCCAGGACAGCGAGGCGCCGAGCAGCGTGGCCACCGCCAGCACCATCCGCGCGGCGAAGAGCCAGGCGATCAGCCGGCGCGGCGAGGGAAGCGCCCATCCCAGCCCCCGGACGCCCGGGGGCGCCGCGACAGGCGTCGCTGCAGCGACGATCGGTGGGACGGGATCCATGACACCTCGTCGGGGAGAGAACACAGCGACGCCAGCGGCGCGACGCGGCCACTGATGGCATAATTGTAGGACGCCATGCGTGTCGAGGGCAAGCGATCCGACAAAGGAGTATCTGCCACATGCCCACCAAACCAGCGCCGAAGCGAGCCACCTCGGCCTCCTTCGGTCCCGACGCCCTCGCCTTTCTCCGCGCCCTTGCGCGGCACAACAACCGGGACTGGTTCACCGCCAACAAGACCCGCTACGAGCAGAGCCTGCGAAGGCCGATGGCGGCGCTCGTGGAAGACCTGGATGTCCACCTGGCCTCCATCGCGCCCGAAATCATCGGCGACCCGCGCCGTTCGATGTTCCGGATCCATCGCGATGTACGCTTTTCACAGGACAAGTCTCCGTACAAGACCAACGCCGGCTGCTGGTTCTACCATCAGGACGCAGGGCGGGGCGTCGGGCAGGATGCCGAAGGGGGCGCCGGGTACTACGTCCATCTGGAGCCGGCCGGCTGCTTCGTGGCCGGAGGCATCTGGATGCCGGGCGCCGGTGCGCTCGCCAAACTGCGCGCGGCACTCGCGGAGAACCCGGCTGGATTTGCGAAGATTGTTCGGGCACCAGCGTTCCGGCGGCGGTACGGCCGGCTCAGCGAGGAGGCGATGCTGAAGCGGCTCCCCCGCGGCTTCGAACCGGGACATCCAGCGGAGGAGTGGCTGCGCTACAAATCGTTCATCGTGTCGCGGGCGCTCACCCCGGCCATGGTGACGAGCCCGCGGCTTGCAGCCATGCTCGCCGCCGACTTCCGGGCGCTGCGCCCCCTGGTGCGGTGGCTCAACGGCGCCCTCGGGCTGGCGGCACGGGGCCGGCGATATTGACCGAACCGAGATTGCTGCGTCGGCCCCTCAGGGGCCTCCGCGCAATGACAGCATGCCCTAGTCGATCCGCTTGCTGAAGCGCCGCACGCTGAGCGCGATGAAGAGCGTCGCAAGGACGACAAGCCACAGCGTGGGCGCCCAGAGTTCCACGACCCCAACGTCCTTCAGAATGATGCCGCGTAGCACCTTCAAGAAGTGGGTCAGCGGGAGCGCGAGGCCGAGCCACTGCGCCGCGACCGGCATCGCTTCCCGCGGGAACATGAACCCCGACAAGAGGATATTCGGCAGCAGAAAGAAGTATCCGAGTTGCAGCGCCTGGGCCTGGGTACGGGCCACGGTCGAGACGAAGAGGCCCATCCCGAGGCTGGCCACGATGAAGGCAAGGGTCATGAGGTACAACAGGGGCAGGCTTCCACGGATGGGGACGTCGAAGAGCAACCGTCCCAAGACCAGGATGACCGTCATCTGCACATACCCAACCAACACGAAGGGGAGGATCTTTCCCAGCATCAGGCTGGTCTTATCGATCGGCGTCACGATGAGCTGCTCCAGCGTGCCCAGCTCGCGCTCGCGGACGATCGACATGGAGGTGATGAGAATCATGGTGATGGAGAGCAACACGCCGATGATCCCGGGCACGATGTACACAGCACTCCGGAGCCCTGGGTTGTACCAGGGGCGCACCCGGACTTCGAGCGGTGGCGCGCGGCCGGAGGACCGTGACAGGATGGCGGTGGAGCGTGCGGCACCGGCCTGGGCGGCGGCGGCCATTGCCGCGCTCGACGCCAGTGGGTCGGCGGCGTCGACGATGACCTGCGCCTGCGCCGTCCGCCCGCGCCGGAGATCGCTGAGGTAGGTCGGCGGGATCACGACGCCCGCCATGGCGCGGCCGGCGCGGATTTCCTGATCGAGTGCCATCCGGTCCGGCACGTATCCCACGATGTCAAAATTCCCGGTGTTGCGCAGCTGATCGACCAAGGCCAGGCTCTCGGAACTGCGTGACTCGTCCAGCACCACGGTGGGCAGGTGCCGCACCTCGGTCTGGATGGCGTAGCCAAACATGGCCAGCTGGAGGGCCGGAATGCCGAGCATCATGGCCAACGTCAACCGATCGCGGCGCATCTGGATGAACTCCTTCCAGAGCATCGGCCAGATCGTGGAGGCGGCGATTCGTTCGCGGAGGCTCATACCGTGACGCCCTCGTCACGGCGCTGCAGTTCGATGAACACATCTTCGATACTGGGCTGAGCGAACTGTTGGCGAACCTCTTCCGCCGTGCCGACGGCGATCAGGTGCCCCCGCGAGAGGAAGGCCAGCCGGTGGCACCGCTCCGCCTCGTCCATGTAGTGGGTGGTCACCATGATGGTGATCCCCCGCCTCGCAAAATCGTAGATCAATTCCCAGAACTGTCGGCGCGCGGCCGGATCGACCCCAGCCGTCGGCTCATCGAGAAAGAGGACGCGCGGACGGTGCGCCGTGGCGCAAGCAAGCGCCAACCGCTGCTTCCACCCGCCGCTCAGCGTGCCGGCCATCTGGTGGAGCCGCTCCCCGAACCCCAGCTCCTCCACCAATTCCGCCAGCCGTTGCGCGCGCGTGGCTCCCCGCAGGCCATAGACGGAGGCGTAGAAGCGCATGTTCTCTTCCACGGTCATGTCGTGATAGAGCCCGAATCGCTGGGACATGTAGCCGATGCGGCGGCGCACCGATTCCGGAGACACCGTCACATCGACGCCGTCGATGGTCGCGCGCCCACTCGTGGGCGCCATGAGACCGGTCAGCATCCGAATCGTCGTGGTCTTTCCCGACCCGTTGGGGCCGAGTAACCCGAAGACCTCGCCGCGCTCCACCGTGAGGTCGAGCCCCTCCACGGCGGCTACAGGCCCAAAGACCTTGCGGAGGCCTACGGTGTGAATCGCCGCGTCGTTCGTCACGGCGTCTGCGCCGGGTGAATGGGAATGGTGACGGTGATCGGCAATCCGGCCTTGAGGAAACCGGCCGAGTCGGGCGCAAAGTAGATCTTCACCCCGAAAACCAGATCGGCTCGTTCCTGCTCGGTGAGCGCAATGCGCGGCGTAAATTCCGCCGTCGTACTGATGTGGTCGACCGTGCCGGCGAATCGGGCACCGTTCATACCGTCGAGCACGCCCACCACCTCCTGGCCGGCCCTGACAAAGGGAAGCACCCGTTCTCCGACGTAGATTCGCGCCCACGGGCGCTGGGCGCGCGCGAGCGTGACGGCCGCTTGCCCGGCGCCGACCACTTCGCCCGGCTGCACATGGCGACCAGAGACCACACCGGGCACCGTGGAGATCAGCACCAGTTCCTCCACCGTGGCCTGCACCGCAGCCACGGCTCCGCGTGCGCTCGCCACCTCTGCGCGTGCCGCCCGGCTCTGCTCCACCCGCGCCCCTTCCCGCAATAGTCGCAAGGTGGCGTCGGCAGCATCGCGCGTCGCTGCGGCAGACGTCGCCGCCGCCTGTGCATTGTCAAGCTGCTGCTGGCTGATATTGCCGGCCTCCATGAGCCTCAGGGCCCGCACCAATTCGACCGCCGTCCGCTCGGCCTCTGCGGCAGCAGCGTCCAATTGCGCCTCGGCCCGTTGAAGCTCCGCCGGGCGGGCCCCCCGCTCCAGGTCCATCAACTGCGCCTGCGCCGCCTGCAGGCGGGCCTCGCGGATGGCGAGGTCGGGTGCGAGTGTGGCTTGGGTCAGAGTGACCAGCGTGTCGCCCGGGGCGACGGCATCTCCCTCCTCCACGAACACCCGAACCACGCGCGAGGCGACGATCGGCCCGATGTCGACCTCATCGACCTGCAGGGTGCCGGTCGCGATGACGTCATCCGGCGCGCCGCGGCCACAGGCAGTGAGTGCGGCGATCGTGGCGAACACGATGGTTCGAGCGGAAATCATGATGGGGTCCTCGTGGGACGGAGCGCCGAGACGGCGAAGTCAGCTGCGTGCATGGAGAATTCATCGACCCAGCTGGAAGACGGGCCTGCGGTACCGGCACCGACGAGAATCCCGATGGCTGGCCGGGCCACCTGGAACCAGGCGAGCTGGCTGATAACCGAAATGGCGGCTCGGCGCGGCTCGAGATCGGGACGGAACTGGCCAGCGGCTTGGCCCCGCTCGATGATTTCATGGAGGCGTCGGAAGAGGGTGGCGGCGAGCCGTGTCAGTTGGCCGGCGGCGTGTTCCGCACCATGATCGAGCAGCTCGCGGACGAAGAGATGGGGACGATTGGGGTGCCGGCCGAAGTAGGCCGCCTGGAGCGCCACGAAGGCCCGCACCGCCTGCTCGGGGTCGAGGGCGCCGGCGAGCCGATCCTCTCCCTCGAGGATCAGGCCCCCGAACGCCCGCTCGAGGACGGCGTGGTAGAGCCCCTGCTTGTCCGGGAAGTAGTAGTACAAGAGAGCTGTGTTGACGCCCGCCGCGCCGGCGATGGCCTTGATGGTCGTGGACTGGAACCCCCGCCGGGCGAAGAGCAGCTCGGCGGCGTCCAGAATGCTGGTACGGGAGTCGTGGGTGGGGTCGGCCTTCATGTCCATTAATTAATCGTTTAGTTAAACTCTGTCAAGGGAACCCGCGCCGCCATGATCAGGGGCTACACCAGCCGAGCCACCACCTCAGGCCGAATCTCATGCCCCCCATCGAACCGCAGGACCTCGACCGAAACCCCGGCGGCCCGAAACACTCTCGCCTGTGCCTCGACCGCCGAGACCGGCGCCCACTCCTCCTGCTCTCCAACCACGCAGGTCAATCGGATCTGTCCCAGGTGTGCGGCGGAAATCTCCTCGGGGACCAAGCCGCCCCAACAGACCAGGCGCACCGGCGCTGGAGAGGTGACGACCGCCCACCGCGACGCCGTCGCCACTCCCTGTGAAAACCCGAGCACGGTGAGTGGAACCGGAGGCACCAGCGCAGCGCGCACCTGGTTCAGGTACCCCAGGTAGTCATCGATCTCACCCCCGCGGTCCTCCTTTGTCATCCAGGAGGCTCCGGCCCTGCCCGTCCCCGCCTCGAGATAGAAGCGCGACAACCCTTCGGGCGCCACGAGCAGCCGGGATGGCGCCGCGAGCGATTCGAACGCCCCGAGGAACCGTGACGCGAGTTGCCCGTAGCCGTGCAGGAGCACCCAGGCTTCCGAGGCCGCTTCCCCGCCCTGTGTGAAGGCGCGCGCCGAGCGCGCCACGGAGATCCGGTGTTCACGCGGGGGCGAGTCGCTCATTGGGTCCCAATCTCCTTGAGATGATGAGCTACCGCGGCTGGTTCGAGCTCTGCAATGGGCAACGCCAGCATCGACTCAATGCGACGGCTGAGTGTGGTGAAGGTGTCCCGGAACGCCGCCATTTTGACTTCGTCGCTTCCCACCACCTCGGCCGGGTCTGGCATGCCCCAGTGGACGAGCAGCGGTTGACCGGGGAAGTAGGGACAGCTCTCCTTGGCGCGGTCGCAGACCGTGATCACGAAATCCCAGTGTTCCCGCTCCAGACCGTCCGTGCCACGCGGCACTCTTCCCTGCCAATCGATGCCCGCCTCGGCGAGAACGCTGACCGCAAATGGATTCACCTGTTCGGCAGGGCGGGAGCCGGCACTCGCGGCCTCGAACCGTCCCTTGCCCATGGTGGACAAGAGCGCCTCGGCAATCTGGCTCCGGGCGGAGTTTCCCGTACAGAGGATGAGGATGCGGAGCGCGTTTGCTTCTGTCATTGCGAGGCCGGGTCAGGAGCTGACATGACGGTTAGACCCATGGCCTTCTGGAATCGGTGTGAGTGGAAAGAACCGGCGGGCCCAGAGGGCCACGTACACCAGCCCGATCAGCGCCGGCACCTCGATGAGGGGCCCGACCACGGCGGCCAGCGCCTCCCCGGAGGCGATGCCGAACGTCCCGATCGCCACCGCGATGGCGAGTTCAAAATTATTGCCGGCGGCGGTGAAGGAAACCGCCGCTGCCTCCTCGTAGCGGAATCGAAGCCGCCAGGTGAGCAGCAACGAAATCCCGAACATGACCAGGAAGTAGAGCATCAGCGGCAGCGCGATTCGGAGCACATCCCAGGGACGATCGAGAATCCGGTCGCCCTGCATGGCGAACATCAGTACGATGGTATACAGCAACCCGAGCAGGGCCGTCGGGCCGATGCGGGGGAGAAAGGTCCCCTCGTACCAGGCCGTACCACGCCGGCGCACGAGGGTGCGCCGCGTCCAATACCCGGCGAGGAGCGGCACGCCGAGGAAGATCAGCACGGAGCGCGCGATGTCGAGCATCGAGACGTCGAGGGCCGCGGTGCTCCCGCCCAGCCAGCCGGGCACGACGGTCAGGAAGAGGTAGCCCAGGAACGAATAGGTGAGGACCTGGAAGATGGAGTTGAGGGCGACGAGGACCGCAGCCAGCTCACCCGATCCACCGGCGAGCGTGTTCCAGATGAGCACCATCGCGATGCACCGGGCGAGTCCGACAATGACCAGTCCGTTGCGGTAGGCCGGGAGGTCGGGCAGCAACCACCAGGCGAGGGCGAACATCACCACGGGGCCGATGACCCAGTTGAGCACGAGCGACGTGCCGATCAGCCTCCGGTCCGCCACGTGCGATCCGATGCTTTCGTAACGCACCTTGGCGAGCACCGGGTACATCATCCAGAGGAGTCCGAGTCCGATCGGCACGGACACCCCCGCGACCTGCACCCGGTCGAGGAGAGCCCCGAGATCGGGGAAGAGCCGTCCGAGCAGTAGCCCCAGCCCCATCGCCGCAAAGATCCAGAGCGGCAGGAAGCGGTCGAGGGTCGAAAGCCGCCGGGCGACTCCCTCCATCTCAGGCATTCGGCTTCCGCGCCCGGACGAACGCCGCCATGAACTTCCCGTCGATGTCCGATGCGATGGTATCGGGATTCAGCCCAGCCTCGGAAAGGAACTGCCTGGCATCCTCCACCTTGTAGATGCGCGTCGGCTCGAGGGTCGGGTCTTCAAATCCAGCCTCCCGGAGCCACGCCTCGAACTGCTGTTCCTCGAGGGCGCCAGCAACACACCCGACCCAAAGTTCCAGGCTCCGCCGAACCTCCGGCGGCACGTCGCCACGCACCACGACATCGGACACGGCAAACCTGCCCCCCGGCTTCAGGACCCGGAATGCCTCGGCGAACACCTTCCGCTTGTCGGCGGCGAGGTTGATGACGCAATTCGAGATGATCACGTCTACCGACGCATCCGGAAGCGGGATGTGCTCGATGTCTCCCTTGAGAAACTCAACGTTGGTGACGCCCGCCTGCGCCTGATTGCGGCGTGCGAGGGCGAGCATCTCGTCGGTCATGTCGAGCCCGTAGGCCTTGCCCGTCGGCCCGACGCGGCGCGCCGAGAGCAAGACGTCGATCCCGCCGCCGGAGCCAAGGTCGAGAACAACCTGCCCTTCCTCGAGGTCCGCCAGCGCAGTCGGGTTGCCGCAGCCGAGGGAAGCCAGCACCGCCTCCACGGGCAAGCCAGAGACCTGCGCCGCTTCGTACAAGTCGCTGGTGATCGGATCGGTCGTGCCGCAACCGTCACTCCCCCCGCAACAGGAACTGCCCTTGCCGACGGCGGCCCGCAGTGCTGCGGCACCGTACTTTTCGCGAACGATATCCTTGATGTGGTCCGTCATGACTGCCTCTCTCCGTAGGACGTCGGTGATTGCCTCAACAACAGGTGATGCTCCGCCAGGCGCCGGGACGCGCCTCGCGAACCAGGTGCAGGGCGTCGGCCATTTCTTCGAGTGCCTCCGGCCGGAGCCGGTAGTGGACCCAGCGCCCTTCCTTCCGGTCAATGACGAGCCCGGCGTCCTTGAGTGTCTTGAGATGAAAGGAGAGCCGGCTTTGCGCGGCGTCCACGGCGGCCATCAGGTCGCAAACGCAACGCTCCCCATCGGCGAGGATCTCGACCAGGTGCAGCCGAGTCGGGTCAGAGAGGGCCTGAAAGAGGCGCGCGACCCGAACCCGGGTGCCGGCAGGCGACGATTGAAGCTTGGCAGGTGATGGCATGAACTGAACATATCAATAATTATTGATATGTCAAGACCCCAGGACGGGGCCGCGCCCCCGGCCCCGCCGCCCTGCGTTCTCAGTGCTTGGAGAGAGACTGCGAACAGTCGGCCCGGCGTCGGCTGTCGGACACGAGGATGATCTTCCAGCCGCCGTCAGTGCGCGCCAACTGGATGCTGTCGACGCCGCAGTGGGAGAACCGATCGCCCGCGTAGAATTCGTAGTACACCCACATGGAGGCCAGGTTGCCGTCCACCCGAATGTCCGGAGGCCCGAGGCGCTCGTCGAGGAAGAGCGTATCGGGGGCGCTGGCGACGCCCTGGAGCCAGTCCTCGACACCGTCCGCGCTGACGGTGTTCGTCCCCTGCCGAATGAAGGCGCTGCGCATGGCCGTCGGCTCGTGGAAAAGCGCCCGCATGCCAGCGGTGTCGCGGGTCCTCATCCCATCGAACAACGTCGTGACGACCTGGTGAACGGCTGCGGAGTCGGTTGCGTAGGCGGGTTGGGGTGATATGGCGGCAGGGGCAGCCTGTTGGGCTCCGGCAGCGGCGGGAACGAGCAGGCATACGGTCAGGCACAGCGCTCGAGACATCAAGGGCTCCATGGCGGAAGTGGGAAGGCCTCCCTACGATGGCTCGGTGGCCCGGGATTCGATAGTCTTGAACGCGCGGCGGGCGGCCCCTGGGGACCGCCCGCCGCCCTGCCCTGCTGCCCCGCGGCCCTACTTATTGAATCGCGTTCATCATGTCGAAGATCGGCAGGTACATGGCGACCACCATGCCGCCGACCACGACGCCGAGGACGACGATCATGACCGGTTCCATGAGGCTCAGGAGCGTGCCCACGGCCACGTCCACTTCTTCGTCGTAGAAGTCGGCGATCTTGGAGAGCATCTCGTCGAGGCCACCGGTCTGTTCACCGACCGCGATCATCGAGATGACCATCGGCGGGAACACCTTGGAGCGCTCGAGAGGGGCGGCAATCGTTTCACCGCCGGCGATCGAGGCCCGGGATTCCATCACCGCGTCGTGGATGACCCGGTTGCCCGACGTCTTGGCGGTAATCTCGAGCCCGTCGAGGATGGACACACCGGAGCTGATCAGGGTACCGAGCGTCCGGGTGAAGCGCGACACGGCGGACTTCCGGATCACGTCGCCCAGCACCGGCGAGTTGATCATCAGCTTGTCGATGTTCCTGTGGCCATCGGGCGTCTTGTAGTACTGCCGGATCAGGAAGACCAACGCCCCGATGACCGCGAGAATGGCCCACCAGTAGCCGAGGAGAAATTCGGACATCCCGATGACCACGCGGGTCGGCAGCGGCAACTCCATGTTGACCGACGCGAACATGGCCTGGAACACCGGGATGACGAAGATGAGGAGCACGGTGATGGCGATGCCTGCCACGCTCATGATGACGGCGGGGTACACCATGGCGCTCTTCACCTTGCGGATCAGGGCGTCGTTCTTCTCGAGGAAGGTGGCAAGCCGCAACAGAATCGTGTCGAGAATACCGCCGGCTTCGCCGGCCGCCACCATGTTCACGAACAGTCCGGTAAAGGCCTTGGGGTGCCGACTGAACGCATCGGCCAGCGTGTTGCCGGCCTCCACGTCAAAGACGACCTGCTTGGTCACTTCCTTCAGCGCCTTGTTCTCGGTCTGGGCCGCCAGGATCGACAGCGACTGCACCAGCGGCAGGCCCGAGTTGATCATCGTGGCGAACTGCCGGGTGAAGATGACGATGTCGCGGGTCTTGATGGCGGGCTGGCCGAAGCTGAACGTTATCTGCTTCGGCGCCTCCCGGATGTTGACCAGGATCAGGCGGTTCTTCCGGATGTGGCCCACCACCTCGTCACGGGTCTGGGCCTGCATCTGGCCCTTCATGATCTGCCCGTTGGAGGCATTCTTGGCCGTATATTCGAAGAGCGGCATGGTGTCAGTCTCCCCTGTGTGTTAGCGGCGCAGTGCGGTCTTGCCGCCCTTCGAGTCCATAGATCCCATCGAGGCCATCTCCTGCTCCTCCAGCGGCTTCTCGCCGATCATCCGGAGGAATTCGTTCGGGTCCCCCGAAACGCGCAGGCACTCGTCGCGCACCACTTCGCGCGAGATATAAAGCTGGTACAGCGCGTCGTTCATGGTCTGCATGCCGTGCTTCTTGCCTGACTGCAGCGCACTCTGGATCTGGTGCACCTTGTCGTCGCGGATCAGCGCGCGGATAGCCGGCGTGGCCACCATGATTTCACACGCCATGGCCCGCCCGCGGCCCTTGGCCTTGGGCAGGAGCACCTGCGTGACAACCCCTTCCAGCACGAAGGCCAGCTGGGCCCGCACCTGCTGCTGCTGGTTGGACGGAAAGACGTCGATGATCCGGTTGATCGACTCGGCCGCCGAGTTGGTGTGCAGCGTTGCGAGGGCCAAGTGTCCCGTTTCCGCGATGGTGAGCGCCGCCGAAATCGTGTCCAGGTCCCGCATTTCGCCGACCAGGATCACGTCCGGGTCTTCTCGAAGTGCATACTTGAGCGCCGTGGAAAACGACTTGGTGTCGGTCCCCACTTCGCGCTGGTTGACGATACACGACTGGTGGCGGTGGATGAACTCGATCGGGTCTTCCACCGTGATGATGTGACCCTTCCGCTCCTTGTTGATCTTGTCGATCATCGCCGCGAGCGTCGTGCTCTTGCCGGAGCCGGTCGGGCCGGTCACCAGGACCAGGCCGCGGGGCTTCTCCGCCAGCTTGGCGAGGATCGGCGGGAGACCGAGATCGTCAAAGGTCTTCAGGCTGAACGGGATCATCCGGATGACCATGCCAACGCAGCCGCGCTGCTTGAAGCAGTTGCCGCGGAAGCGCGCCAAATTCTGGATGCCGAACGAAAAGTCGAGCTCGTCTTCTGTCTCGAACCGCTTCTTCTGGTTCTCCGTGAGGACCGAGTACGCCAGCTGCAGCGTGTCCTTCGGTGTCATCACGTAGGTCGTGGTGCTGTTGGTGATGTCGCCGTCGATCCGGAGCTTGGGGCACTCCCCGGCGGTGATGTGCAGGTCGGACGCCTCCCGCTCGATCACCTCTTCCAGCAGGGCGCGCAGGTTCACACTCATGCCGCAGTCTCCTTTACCACTTCTTCGAGAGTCGTGACCCCGCGCCCGATCTTCACGAGCCCGTCCATCCGCAGGGTGAGCATGCCTTCCTTGACCGCCATCGCCTGGATGTCCGCGATCGACGCGCTGCGCAGGATCATCCGACGCAGTTCCGGCGAGAGCGCCATCACCTCGTACAACCCGGCGCGGCCCTTGTAGCCCGTGCCGGAGCAGCTGTCACACCCCGTCCCCTTCATGAACTTCATCTTCTTCCCTTCCTCCGGCGTCAGCCCGAGGCTCTTGATCTCTTCCGGCTTGTAGGTGGCGGGGGCCGTGCAATCCTTGCACACCCGCCGGACCAGCCGCTGCGCCACCACGAGATTGACCGCGCTCGCCACGTTGAACGGCTCGATGCCCATGTCGATCATACGGGTGATCGTGCTCGGCGCGTCGTTGGTGTGGAGCGTCGAGAGCACCAAGTGGCCGGTGAGCGCCGCCTTGATGGCGATGCTGCCCGTTTCCAGATCCCGGATTTCGCCGATCATGATGATGTTTGGGTCCTGCCGCAGGAACGCCCTCAGTGCCGCCGCGAAGGTGAGCCCGATGTCATTTCGGACCAGCACCTGGTTGATCCCCATCAGGTTGTACTCGACCGGGTCCTCGGCCGTCATGATGTTCGACTCGATTGTATTGATGCGCGAGAGCGCCGAGTAGAGTGTCGTCGTCTTGCCCGACCCGGTCGGTCCAGTCACCAACACCATGCCGTACGGGTTCAAAATGGCGGCCATCAGATCGTCTTCCGCCTTCTTCTCGAACCCGAATTTGGAGAGGTCGAGAGTCAGGTTGCCCTTGTCCAGAATACGGAGCACGATCTTCTCGCCGAAGAGCACGGGCAGCACCGACACACGGAAGTCGATGACGCGGTTGCCCATCTTGAGCTTCAGGCGTCCGTCCTGCGGCACCCGGCGCTCGGCGATGTTGAGCTGCGAGAGAATCTTGATGCGCGAGGTCAGCGCCGCCTTCATCTTGAGCGGCGGCTTCATCACCTCGAGGAGCGAGCCGTCGATCCGGTACCGGACGCGGAGCTCGAACTCGAACGGCTCGATGTGAATGTCGCTCGCGCCGCGGCGCACTGCGTCAATCAGAAGGCCGTTGATCAGCTTGACCACCGGGGCGTCGTCGATCTGCGCCTGGGTGGCGTCCTCGTCCTCGAGCTCCTCGAGGATCTCGACGTCCTCGCCCTGCCCCTCCATGTCCTTCAGGATGTCCTGGAGTTGCTGGTCGCTGCCCTGATAGTTCCGGTCGATGATGTTGCGGAGCGACTGCTCCCCTGCCAGCACCGGGAACACGTCGTAACGCGTGATGAACTTCAGGTCATCAACCACGCCCATATTCGTCGGGTCCGCCATCGCCACCGTCAGCGTGCGGCCTTCGCGCTTGAGCGGAAGCACGACGTGCTTGGTGACCAGGTCGGCCGGGATCAGCTTCAGGATCTTGGGATCGACCTCGAAGCGCGAAAGATCCACCGCCGGCATCCGATGCAGTCGGGCGAGGATCTTCGTGACATCCAGCTCCGGTACGAACCCCAGCTTGACGAGTACGTAGCCGAGCCGATGGCCGCTGGAGCGCTGCTCCGCCACGGCTTGATCGTACTTGGCAGGCGTCAGCAACCCCTCATGCAGGAGTGCTTCGCCGAGCGGCTCGCGTCCGGCGCGCATCGTAGTCGTCATGCTGGCGCAGCCCCTCGGGGGTGGAGGTCCATGAACGAGACAGGAGTAACCGGAGGGGCGAGTTGCCATTCCCGTGCCATGTATTGCATTCACGCCTCACCCGACCGTTCAAGTGATTGCAAAATATAGATTTAACGCACCGTCAGGAGTGGGGTCAGGCGCCCCAGCAGCCGGGATCCGATCCCGGGGACCGCTCGCAGTTCCCCGATGTCCGCAAAGCCACCGTGCGATTCGCGGTACGAGATAATCCGGCCGGCCAGCGCGGGCCCAATGCCGGGCAGTGACTCGAGCTCCCGGTCCGTGGCTGCGTTGAGATCCAGCCGGCCCCCGTCCGGCCCGGGTTCACCGGGCCGCCGGCCGGCCTCGTCACCCCCTCCGCCGATGGCTCCCCCGGGAAAGGTCAGGTACGGGCTGACTGCTTCGAGGAGTTTCGGACCGATACCGGGGACCCGGTCGAGACCCTTCGCGCTCTGGAATGGGCCCTTGGCCTCGCGGTCGGCCACGATCGCACGGGCCAGAGCGGGCCCGACCTTGGGGAGCCGGAGGAGTTCGGCGATCGTCGCTCGGTCGGGGTCGAGGGTCTCCCCCGGCCCCATCGGCCTTGCCGCGGCGAGTGCGCTGTCCCGATGTGCCGTCGGGGATCCGCGCCGCTCCGCGGGCATCAACGCGACCTGGCCCGGCGGCTCCCCGGGGCGCCCAACCCCCCAACGGACTCCCTGCCCGATTACCCCCAGCAGGAGCAGCATGACGATCGCCCGGCGCTCGGTCGGTTCCATGCGGTAGAGGATGCCGGGGAAGGACCACCATCACGAAATCCCCTGAGCGCCGGAGGGAGCGATTTCCCGCGGTCAGCGCTCCGTGTTTGCCACCAGCGCCAACACCACCTCGCCAACCGTCTGGAGGCTCTGCGCGCTGACCTTGTCGGGAGTGTCTTCCGGGGTGTGCCAGTACGGATAGTCGAAGTCGACGACGTCGATGGCCCGGATGCCCATGGCCTGCAGCGAGAGATGGTCGTCGGTGATGGTGTATCGCAGGGTGGGAATGAAGACATTCCCGTGTCCCGCTTCCCGTGCCACTCGCCAGACCAGGGCCACGACCTCCGGTGCCCCAGTGACCGAGTTGCCCTCCTCATAGATCTGCAGGTCGCGGTCACCGACCATATCGAGGAGCACGGCGTAGAGCGGCGGAGGGCCCGGTGCAGGATGGGCCGCATAGTAGCGGGAGCCGAGGAGTACGTCGGCCTTCTCATCGAACACGCCATAGTCCTCCCCGTCGACGAGCAGCACATCCACGCCCACGGAGGGCGGGGCCTGCCGCAGCGCGGCCGCCACGCCGAGAAGGACGGCGGTGCCGCTTGCCCCATCATTGGCGCCGGGGACAGCGGCCGAGCTGTCTCGGCTCTCCGGCCCGTCGGCCCGGGGCCGGGTGTCCCAATGCGCCAGAAAGAGGATCCGTTCCCCCGCCCCAGGATTGAACCGGGCGACGAAGTTGACGAGCGGGAGCGAGTCACCCGCCGCGGTCACGTGCGTCCACCGCTGCACGATGAGGGTGTCGGCGAGCGGACGGAGCAGGCTGTCAAGCCACGCCGCCTGGGCCGCGTGCCCCGGCGTCCCTGGTATCCGGGGACCGAAGGCCACCTGGGCCTCGACGGCGCGGAGGGCCGCCTGCCCATCGAAGGGACGCGGGGGTTTGTCGGTGCCACAGGCGAGGAGCAGGACACCCGCGAGGGTCAGCGCGCGAAAGCCGCGCATCAATAATCTCCGGAGAAGAGGGAGAGCTGGAATGTCAGGCTGAGCGTCAATTGCTCGGTCTTGCGGTTCAACTGGCGGACGTCATTCAGCACATAGGCCGCCTGGAATCCGCCGGTCAGAATCGAGAGAATATCAGTGTCGATGCCGGCGCGCAGCGTCTTCCGGCGGGTGTCGGAGATCCCGAGGCACTCCGATTCGTCCGGAAGATCGAGGCACGCCTCGGACTTGCTGGACAGCGCGTTGATCGACACCCGCACTTGCTTCCGCGCGCTGCTGATGTTGCCGGGAAGCCGGAACAGGTAGATGAGGTTCGCGGTAAGGTCCTCGCCGTTCCCGAGGGTGGTCGTCCCGTTGCTCTGGCGCTCATCGCTCGACGTGCCATAGCCGAGCGTGAGGCTGAAGCCCTTCCGGAAGGTGAGCTGGAGATCGTTGGTCCAGGTTGACGTTTCCGTGAGTGACAAGGCGTTGGTGGCGGTCGAGGGCAGCACCGTCTGACCGGAGCGCTTCCGAATGTTCGTGGACAGGCTGACGACCGTGAGCAGCCCTCGCTGGAGCGTCTGGGTCCATCGAGCCTGGAAGATGGGCCACTCCTTCTGAGTGATCTCCGTGGCCAGGTAGTCGCCGCTGGAGCGCGCATATCGGTCGATGTTCGACGAGGAGTACTGCAAACTGGCCGTGATCCCGAGCGGGAAGTCGGCACCGCCGCCAACGGTGAGCGTGGAGCTCTCGACGGCGCCAAGCGCCGAGTCGCGATCCTGCGTCAGAAAGTCCGACAAGCCGCCCCGGGCCAGCATGTAGCCGAGGTCCGGTGAGAAGGTCGCGAGGTCGTAAGTGGAGCTGAGCGTCGTGCGGTACGAGAAATCGATCACCCTGAGGCCCAACAGGGCTCGGGTGGCGGTACTGGAGTCGGTGAACAACTGGCGGAAGCCACGGGGTGGATCGAGCGTGAGGCCAAACTCACGGCTGCGGAGATTGTTCAGCGTCTGCGGCAGGATATAGGCGCCGCTGTCCCCGTACTCCTGAATCGGCGCCCGGCTGGTCAGGCTTCGGGACAGGACGAAACTGCTGACGGTGTTGAACCGACCGCGCAGCCAGGACGTGAGACGCGGCGCGATGCTGATGGACGTGGTCAGTGACCGGTCACGCTCCACCCCAACGTCCAGGCCAAGGAAGTCCTTCCGCGAGGCGTCGGTCAGTCGGCCGATGGATGTGGTGTCGTCATACTGCCGAAGGTCACGGGTGCTCGTCAAATCGGTATTGAACGTGAGCAGGCCGATCGGCTGCCAGGTGAGCCCCGCACTGTTCCGCCAAAGATTGGTGAGCGAGACCGCCGGCTTGAGGGCGGCGTCCCCCGGCCGGAGTACGGGGACGATGTAGCCGGTGAAGTCACTCTCCGCCCGGGTCAGCCGGCTCGCGAGGCGGATCGTGCCGGGCACGACGCTGAACTGCGTCGTCCGGACGGCGGTCAGTCCCTCGCTCTTCGCCACCCACGGGGGGAGGTTGTCCACGGCGCCCCCGAGCGAGAGGCTCGGGCCAGTCCGGGGAAGGACGAGCAGGTAGGTAAGGCTGAACAGCGTCGCGGACGTGTTGCTGGTCGAGAGCTCGGTCTGGCTCTGGCCATTGGTGAGGGCCGCAGTGAAGGACAGCGGGTCGAGGAGGCCCCGTTCGAGCGTCGAGGTCCCTCGCTTGGTCCGGCGGATGCCGATGTTGAACTGCGTGAGACCGCTGGACGGCTGTCGCAGGTTGTCGATGTCTGACGCCAGAATATCGGTGCCGCCAATGAGGATCGGATCGGCGGAGGTATGGGTGTAATTGATGGATATCGGTATGGAGAGGCCGAGGGAGGCGGGCAGAAACCGATCCACCCGCAGATTTGTCCCGAGCACCAGGGCCCCCGTGGTCCGGTACGTCGGGTCGCGCCCAATCTGCTGGAATAACCCATCCTGGCGGACATAGTTGACCGAGAAGTCCGCCACATCCGCCGCTGCCAACCGGGCGTCCAGCGCCATCGACGAGCCCGCCTGCGTCACCGGATCGTCCAGCCGGATGTCGTCCACCCACAGCTCGACCGTACCCAGGACCTCGGTATCGGCGACCCGATAGATGCCGGCCGCGAGCTCCTGTGCGGCGGCGAGGTTCGGAGGATTGACGCCCGGATCGGCCACCTGCACCACGTAGGGCCCGTCGCACGCAACGTATGCCGCCGGATCGCCGATGCCGCACGCGGCGGCACCGTCCGGGGGAAGGCCCTGGAGCCATCGCTGCTCGATATCCGCGCGCAATTGGCGCCAGATCGGAATACTGATCTCTGCCTCAGGCACCCAGTTCAGGCTGCTGGCGGGCCTCAGGAACATGTACCAGTTCTTGTCGTCGCTCCCGATCTTGAAGAAGGCGTTGAGATCGCCGCTTTCCCAGCCGGCGCCCTTGCCCCGGAACCAGACGTGGACCTGCTCGTACTTGAGCACGTTCTGCGGGCCGGACGGAAAGCGCTGATAGGCCTCGGCCCGCTGTCCGACAGCGAGCTCGGTGGCCACGATGCGCAGCGACTTCTCGTTGATTTGGAGTCCCTGAATCTGCTGGCTGTTGTCGTTGCGGGCTGCCTCGTCGATCACCCCCGGCGGCGACGTGTACCCCAGGTCCACATCCTCGGTCGAAATGACCGCGGCGAACATCGTCCCAGTGGGGCTCGCCACCGAGCCCCCGATACCGATGAGGGGTGTGTCGGCGCGACGGACCCACGGGGCACCCAGGAACCGCATCCGCGCCAGGGCAAAGCGGGCCACGACGTCCGGCTCCCCCATGTCGGGAGCCACCACCGTCACGCGCATGTTCTGAACAAGGCGAAGATTGGGCGTCCCGATGGTGGCCTCCGGCACCCGCATCGGAATCCGGTAGAGCGTCCACGTGGAAGTCTGACCCTGTGCATTGGTGGAGGTGGCGCCGGTGCGCACATAGTACTGCGACAGCTCGTTCGGCTGGATGACCCACCGCAGCACATTGTCGTTGGCCCCCTGGGCGTTGAGCCGATTGTCGCCGTTGAGGTCTTCGGTGTCGAGAAAGCCGTTGCCGTTCGAGCATCGGCTGCTCAAGTCACCCCACGGAAAGATCGGGACGGTCTCCGAGAGCACATCCGCGCAGGTCGGCACGTCGTTGACCACCGCCCCGTTGATGAAGAGCGAGTCGACGCGATCGAGGAGGATGCCGTTGTCATCGCTCGAGGCGTTAAAGATGCCGGTGGATTGTCGTTCGCTATTGAGGACGCCGACGCCGGAGTAATGTCGGCCGGTGTACAGACTGTCCGCACCGACGACGCTCAGGCTATCCGGCGTCACCGACATCGCGTCCTCGTTGACCGACCCCAGGTCCACGACCAGCTGCATCCCGGCAGCGTCCGCCGTCTTCTCGCCACCCTGGAAGACCCAGAACTCGAGATACTCCGCCCGCGACAGGTCGAGCCCGGTCTGGGAGAGCTGTGTCACCAATGACCGCCAGCGGGGCGCGAATGGCTGGGCCGGCTGGGACCAGAGGGACCGGCTGTCTTGCTGGACCATCCCGCCCGCCGTGTCCGCGTGGAAGGTGGTGTACAGCACCGTCTCGTTCAGGCTCCCCTGGCCGCTGGTGATGATCGTCGGGTCGATGTCCTGCGGGTACAATTCGACCGGGGGACAGCCGCTACAGGTGGGCACCAGGTTCTGCCAGCTCAGCTGGACCGCCCAGAGCGAATCGAACCCGCTCGAAAACCCCAGACCCTCGACGCCGACCGGCGATTGGGGGACACTGCCATACTCCCAGCGTGAGGTGCGCAGGTTGACCGGAATCGCGGACTCCCCCTCGAAGTCCTCGAGATACGCCTGACCGACCACGTTGGGGTCGGGATGAGTAGTGCCGTACTCGGCGCGGATATCGAGCCGCGACGGGGCGGTGACCTGCTGGGAGGTGAGCTTGTCGAAGAACCGGCTGACGCCGTCCACGTCGAAGCGAAGATTGGTGGTGATGCCGGTGAGAAGGTTGGAAGCCGGCTCGAACCCCAGCGTGGGTCGGGTGAAGACCGACTGTTC
>SPDF01000220.1 GCA_004525055.1 Gemmatimonadales bacterium
GCTCATCTCCCCGGAAGACGCCGTCGAGCTCGACACCTCCCGGATGACCTTCGAGGAGCAGGTGGACGGGATCGTCAGGCTGGCGCGGACGGTGTACCAGCTCCCCTCCCCCTAGCAGGACGGGGGACGGTCGGTTACGTTTGAGGGCTCCCGAACTCGGGCAATTCCGCCCCAGTCGGGTATAACCTCATCCCGCAGCCTCTCCGGTGCGGCCGACCCCCGAAGGGATCACATCCACATGTCCGAGCTGTCCGCCGCCACGTCCGATCTGGACGCCCCCGACGCGGCTACCCCTGAGATCACGACCCCCGAAATCGCCACTCCCGACGAACCTCCCCGCCGCTACTCGGTCCGCACCGACGCCATCATGGGCGCCACGGGACTGCTGGTCCGCGCCGACCTCTACGACGAGGACTACAGCGAGGACGAGTACGAGCAGATGCTCTCGATGTATGAGGGCACCATGGCCTCGATCGCCGAGGGCGAGATCGTCAAGTCCAAGGTGCTGCGCATCACCGAAAACGCCGTCATCCTCGATGTCGGGTTCAAGTCGGAGGGCTCCGTGGCCCTCGACGAGTTTAAGGAGGCCCCGGCGGTCGGCGACGAAGTCGAAGTGTTCCTCGAGCACCTCGAGGACCAGGAGGGGGCGGTCGTCCTTTCCAAGAAGAAGGCCGACTTCATGCGGGTCTGGGAAAAGATCCGGGTGGCGCACGAGGCGGACGAGGCGGTCGAAGGCACCCTGGTCAAGAAGATCAAGGGCGGCGTGGTCGTCAACCTCATGGGTGTGGACGCGTTCCTCCCCGGCAGCCAGATCGCGCTTCGGCGGGTGCCGAACATCGACGAGCTCCTGGGCCAGACCTACGAGTTCAAGATCATCAAGCTCAACAAGCGTCGGCGGAACATCGTGGTCAGCCGCCGGGTGATCCTGGAACACGAGCGCGCCCACAAGCGCGAGCACCTGATGAAGGAGCTCCTCGTCGGCCAGGTTCGGAAGGGCGTCGTCAAGAACATCACCGACTTCGGGGCGTTCATCGACCTCGGCGGCGTCGACGGCCTGCTGCACATCACTGATATGTCCTACGGCCGCGTCTCACACCCGACCGAGATGGTCGGCATCGGCCGCGAAGTCGAGGTCAAGATCCTCGATATCGACTGGCAGCGTGAGCGCATCAGCCTCGGCATGAAGCAGCTTCAGGACTACCCGTGGAAGGATGTGGCCGCCAAGTACCCGGTCGGCACCCGGGTCCAGGGCAAGGTGGTCTCGATCACCAACTACGGCGCCTTCGTGGAGCTCGAGCCCGGCATCGAGGGCCTGGTCCATATCTCCGAGATGAGCTGGACCCGCAACGTCCGGCATCCGTCGAAGATCGTCAGCATCGGCGAGACCATCGAAGCCGTCGTCCTCAAGGTCGATGAGTCCGAGGAGAAGATCTCCCTCGGCATGAAGCAGACCGAGCAGGATCCGTGGATGATCCTGCCGCAGAAGTTCCCCATCGGCACCAAGCTCGATGGCAAGGTCCGCAACCTGACCAGCTTCGGCGCCTTCGTTGAAATCGAGCCGGGCATCGACGGCCTGATCCACATCTCCGACATGTCCTGGACCAAGCGCGTCCAGCACCCGTCGGAAGTCGTCAAGAAGGGCGACGCCGTCAGCGTGGTCATCCTGAACATCGACGGCGAGAACAAGCGGATCTCCCTCGGCCTCAAGCAGGCCGAAGAGGATCCCTGGCTCAGCATCGGCGAGACCCTGCCGGTCGGACACGAACTTCGCGGCCGCGCGGTGCGCCTCATGGACAAGGGCGTCGTCATCGACCTCGGCAGCGATCTCGAGGCCTTCGCCCCGATGTCGCAGCTCGGCGTTGCCAACATCGACAACCCGGCCGATGCGGTGAAGGAGGGCCAGCCCCTCGACGTGAAGGTCATCGAAGTCGATCCGATCCATCACCGCATCGTGGTGGCGGTCATCGGGTACCCCGACGAGCCGATCATCCCCCCGATCAAGCCCGACTTCGACGAGTCACCGGCAGACGAATAGGGCCGCGGGGCAGGGCGGCAGCGGGGCCGTAAACGAGAGCGGGCGCACCAGGACGGTGCGCCCGTTTCGTCTTCCCCGCTTCCCCGCTTCCCCGCCAAGCCGTACATTCCCGGGATGACCGACTCCAGGAAACGCCTCGAAGAACTGCACCGCCGCCAGGCCGAAGCGGAGCAGGGCGGTGGCGCCCGCCGCATCGCGCAGCAACACAAGAAGGGCAAGCTCACGGCCCGGGAGCGGCTGGACCTCCTGCTGGACGAGGGGAGCTTCGTCGAGATTGACCGCTTCGTGACCCACCGCGCCACCGACTTCGGCCTGGCCGACGAGTTGTATCTCGGCGACGGCGTGGTGACCGGGTCCGGTCGGATCGACGGACGCCTGGTCTACGTCTTCAGCCAGGACTTTACGGTGTTCGGTGGGTCGCTCTCGGAGACCCACGCCGCAAAGATCTGCAAGGTCATGGACCTCGCCGTACGGAACGGCGCGCCGATGATCGGCCTCAACGACTCAGGCGGTGCCCGGATCCAGGAGGGGGTCGTCTCCCTCGGCGGCTACGCGGACATTTTCCTCCGGAATACCCTCGCCTCGGGCGTCGTCCCACAGATCTCCGCGATCCTCGGACCCTGCGCCGGCGGGGCGGTCTACAGCCCGGCGATCACCGATTTCGTCCATGTGGTCCGCGGCGTGAGCTACATGTTCGTGACCGGGCCCAACGTGGTCAAGACCGTCACCCACGAGGACGTCTCCTTCGAGCAGCTCGGCGGTGCCGACATTCACGCCGGCACGTCTGGGGTCGCGCACTTCGTCCACGACTCCGAGCCGCAGTGCCTCGCCGCCATTCGCGAGCTGATCGGATTCCTCCCCAGCAACAACCTCGATCCGGCGCCGGTGCTGCCAACCACCGACCCTGAAGATCGCCGCGACGAGGAGCTTCTCGACGTCATTCCGGCCAACGCGACTCAGCCCTACGACATGCATGACGTGATCCGGCGCGTGGTGGATGACGGCCTCTTCAACGAGGTGCAGGGAGGGTATGCCGGCAACCTGTTGGTGGGGTTCGCGCGCCTGGGGGGGGGATCGGTGGAGATCATCGCCAACCAGCCCGCCGTCCTGGCCGGCGTGCTCGACATCAACGCCTCGGTCAAGGGCGCCCGGTTCATCCGGTTCTGTGATGCGTTTAACATCCCGCTCGTCACCTTTGAAGACGTTCCCGGCTTCCTGCCGGGCGTCGCGCAGGAGCACGGCGGCATCATCAAGCACGGCGCCAAGCTGCTCTACGCCTACTGCGAGGCGACGGTGCCCAAGCTCACGGTCATTACCCGGAAGGCCTACGGCGGTGCCTACGACGTCATGAGCTCGAAGCACATCCGGGGTGACCTCAACCTCGCCTGGCCCACCGCCGAGATCGCGGTGATGGGGCCGAAGGGTGCGGTGGAGATCCTCTTCAAGGACCAGATCGCCAAGGCCGCCGACCCGGCCGCCGAGACGGCCCGCCGGATCGAGGAATACACCGAGACGTTCGCGAACCCCTGGGGGGCAGCCGCGCGCGGTTACGTGGATGACGTGATCGATCCCCGGGACACCAGGCCTCGGCTGATTGACGGCCTGAGGAGCCTCCGGACCAAGCGGGACCGAAACCCGGCGAAGAAGCACGGGTGTATGCCACTGTAGGGGGAACGGCGGGAACGCGGGGAAGGGGGTGGCCCTCCCCGCTTCCCCGCCCAATTTGGCCTTTCCCTCTAGCGAAACCCGGTGCAGCGCC
>SPDF01000122.1 GCA_004525055.1 Gemmatimonadales bacterium
CCCGCGACCCTGCCCCGGCGAAAGCCGGGGGCGGGGGTGACGTCCCGCAGGTAGCGCTACCTCCCCGCTTCCCCGCCTTTTCCCGCTCCCGCATCCCACCACTTTCCTTGCGAAAGCGATTGCACCCTGCCAGGATACCGGGGTTTAGTGGTCGAGGTACAAGCAGTTAAGTGATTGATATCACAGATGTTACCATGGCTATGAATCTTTTGGCACATCGGTTGCCCGAGAGGGGCGTGGGCAACTCCTTCCCCGAAAGGGATTTGGAGCCACCCACCAGGGGGATCAGCAGTCGGCAGGGGCAGCCCAGCCCTCCTCCTGGAGTCGATGCTGAAACGCATAACCTCGCATCGAGCAACAGCTTGTTCCGTATGACCTCAAGCAAGTTACTAGCTTGACAAATTTCGGGTCGGATGGTAGCGTAGCCTACCTAACTCCCCTTTTACCGCGTCAGGCACCTATGGCTCTTTTTGGTCGGAAACGGACCACGGTCGCTCTGGACATCGGCAGCGGGCTCATCAAGCTCGTCGTCATTGACCATAGTTCGGGCGAGCCGGTGCTCACGAAGGTGGCCTTCACGTCCGTGGTGGACGGAGCCATCGTCGAGGGCGAGGTCATGGACCCAGGGATCGTGGCTGACGCCGTCCGGGGCCTGCTCTCCTCTGCTGGCATCAAGGCCAAGCGGGTGGTGACGGCCGTCGGCGGTCGCGACGTGATCATCAAGAAGATTTCGATGGATCGGATGAAGGAAGGCGAGGCCCGCGAGCAGATCCGCTGGGAGGCCGAGCAGCACGTCCCCTTCGATATGGACAACGTCGAGCTCGATTTCCAGATCCTGGACCCGGAGGGTGAGGGGCTCCAGATGTCCGTCCTCCTCGTGGCCGCCAAGCGCGAGCTGGTCGAGACGAAGCAGACGCTCTTTGCCGATGTCGGGCTCGAGGCCAGCGTCATCGACGTCGACGCCTTTGCGCTCCACAACGCCTTTGAATTGAACTATCCCGACGCCATGCACGGCGTGGTCGGCCTGGTGAACATCGGGCACGAAATGACCAACGTGAACATCCTCGACGAGGGTGTGCCGGTCCTCACCCGCGACATCATGATCGGGACCCGTCGCTTCCGCGAGGATCTGCAGCGGGAACGGAACATGTCCGCCGATGAGGCCGACCAGCTGCTTCGCGGCTTCGAGCGGAACGAGGCGCTGGAACCGCTCCTGGCTTCGCGTGGCGAAGAATTGGCCGTCGGGATCGAGCGCGCGGCCGCGTTCCTCCAGTCATCCAGCCGCTCGGCGAGCGGACTCGCCCGGATCTTCACCTCCGGTGGCGGGTCCCGCATTCCCGGGCTGAACCGCATCCTGGCCGACCGCCTCCGGTTGCCGGTCCAGGCCGCGAACCCGCTCGAGCGCCTGCAGGTGGCCGAGGGCGTGTTCGACACCATGTCGCTGGACGAGGTCGCCCCGTTGTTGATGCTGCCCGTGGGCCTGGCCCTCAGGACCGCGGCGTGAGCCCCGAGACCCGGACCGACGCCTCATGATTGAAATCAACCTTCGTCCAGGCCAGAAGCACGCGCGCGGCGGTTCTCCGTTCGCCGGGCTGCAGGCGCAACTGTCCGGCCTCCGCGAACGGATGCGGGATCCGCTCCCGCTGGTCGCCGCGGGCGTGGTCCTGCTGGCCGTGCTCTGGCTGGGCTGGTCCTGGTTCAAGACCGGGAGCGAGCTCCGTGCACTCGAGCCCCAGCTGGCACAGGCCCGCGCCGAAAACGACCGCTTCCGCAATTTCGTGGCGCAGAAGCAAAAGGTGGAACTGATCCGCGATTCGCTCGTGGCGCAGATCCAGGTGCTGCAGCAGGTAGACGGTGAACGCTACGTGTGGCCCCACGTGATGGACGAGGTCACCCGCGCCCTGCCGCCCTACACCTGGCTCGTGGACCTCGGCGCCGCCGGCCCCGCGCCGACGCCCGTCGTTCCTGGCTCCCCCGGCGATACGATGCCGGTCGATTTCGTGCCGCCGCCGATGCAGTTGCAGATCAACGGTCGAACGGTCGATGTGCAGGCCTTCACCCGGTTCCTGCGTCAATTGGAAGCATCGCCCTGGATCTCGAATGTGCAGCCGGTTTCGGCACAGACGGTCATCCAGGATGACCGCCCCGTGACAGCGTTTTCGATCCGGGCCGCGTTCCGCAAGGCGGACTCCGCCTACATCCGGACCGTGCCCCTTAGCCAGTCGGTGAGGTAACCGCACCATGGCACTCATCAACGACCAGAACAAGGTGCCGGTGCTGGCTCTCGTATTGACCGGCCTGATCGGCTACATGCTCTATACTGGCACCGGCATCGATGCGATCGGGATGGACGGTATCCAGGCGCGGGAGGCTCATGTCATCGCGCGGCAGGACACCCTGAACGCCGTCCAGGCCCAGACCGACAGCGCCAAGCGGGAACTCGCCAAGGGAACGGCGGAAGACCTGCGCAAGGAGCTCGACAGTCACCGCGCCAGCCTCGCCCTCCTGCGGCAAATGGTGCCGGAGATGAACGAGGTGCCGAACCTCCTCGACGCCATTTCCACCCGCGCGAAGATCCGCGGCGTGAACCTGGCGCAGGTGGTACCGCTCCCGGAACAGGCGGGGCCTGCGCCGTTCAACACGTACACGTACAACATCTCGGTCCTCGGGCATTACGACGAAATCGGTGAGTTTCTGGCCGACATCGCGTCCCTGCCGCGGATCATTGTCCCACAAGCCGTCTCGATGGCACCGGCCGCCATGAGCTCCGCCAAGGTATTGGGCGACACGTCGGGCGCGCTCCTCGAAGCCAAGTTCCAGATCCGGACCTTCGTGAAGTCCGCCGAGCCGGAAGGAGCGAACAGTGGCACCTGATCGCATTGGGCTGCATCTCTGTCTGGCGCTCGCGCTGGCCGCCTGCGGCGGCGACGCTGAGGCGCCGGCCGCTGCTCCGGACGCCGCGCCGGCCCCGGTGATGGACGCCCAGACTGCCCAGGCCGATTCCGTCGAAGGCGCGCGCATCGCAGCCGCCCGTGCCGACAGCGCCTCGGTCTCCGGACCGCTCGCCCAGCGCGAGACGTTCGCCTACGGGGGCGGGAGCCGGGACCCCTTTGAGTCGCTGCTCGATCTGGCCACCTCCGGCCCCGAGCTGCCCGACCTCATGCTGGTGGGCATCTATCAGGACCTGGCCTACAACAGCAATAGCGTCGCGCTGCTGCGCGACCGGACCAATGACCGTCGATTCAAATTGCGGGTCGGCGATCAGCTGGGGCGCCTGAAGGTGGCGCAGATTCGTCAAAAAGATGTGGTCTTCATTGTTGAGGATTTCGGCTTTGAGCGGCAGGAAACACTGTCGCTGACCAAGCGGGAGGAAGAGACGCCATGACCCGAGTACTCACCTGTGCCCTTGCCGTCGCGCTCCTGGGGCTGGCTTCGCCTGCCCGAGCCGACGTCTCCGACCCTGGATCGGTCACCGGCGTCAGTGTCGTCTCCGCGCCAGGTCGCGCCGAGATCGTCATTGCCATCTCCGGTGCCGTCCAGCTCAAGGACTTCATCCTCAAGGATCCGGCCCGACTGGTCCTGGATCTGACCGGGGTCACCATCGACACGCGCGCGGTCGGCAGGTACGACGGCGTGAACCGCGGTGGCGTCCTGAACGTCCGCACCGGCCAGTACTCCTCGCAGACCGTGCGCGTGGTAGTCGAGCTTGACGCGGTCAAGGAATACTCCATCGACCAGAACGCCACCGAGATCCGGATCTCGTTCGGCGCCGAGCGGCCCTTCCTGGCCTGGTCCAGTGCCGCCCCCGGCGAGTTCGCGGCGCCTGCCGCACGCCCGGCTTCGGCGCGTCCGGCCGGGATGCCGGAAGTGTCCGCCGTCTCGTACAAGGCGAGGGCGCCGGGCGATGAGCCCCGCATCACCGTGACGTGGGACCAGGCGTCGATCGCCGACGTCGTGGCGGGCTTCGCCGCCTTCAGCGGCCGCTCGATCATTCTCGGTCGCGATATCACGGGCCAGGTGTCGGCCGAGATCAAGAACCAGCCGTGGACGGAAGCGTTCTATGCCGTCCTGGCCACGCAGGGCCTTTCCGCCACCGAACTGCCCGGCGGCATCATCCGGGTGGATTCTCCCGCCGCCCTCTCGGCGCTCGACTCGCTCGAGCCCCTGGAGACGGTGGTGGTGCGGATGAACTACGCCCGCGCCAAGGAAATGTCGAAGAACCTCGACGGCATCCTGACCAAGGGCCGTGGCAAGGTCTTCTCGGACACCGCCTCCAATTCGCTCATCATCACCGACACGCGGAGCCGGGTCGAGAACATCGCGACCTTTGCCCGTGGCCTCGACATCCGGACGCCGCAGGTGGCGATCTCGGCCAAGATCATCTTCGTCAACCGCAGCAGCCTCGAGGAGCTCGGTCTGAAGTACGACCTCGGCAGCCAGTCAACGTTCTTCAACCAGCTCGTGCAGCGGCCTGATCCGGCCAGCCCGGGCGATAGCTACGACCCGAACACCACGGTCGTCGGTCTCGGGGGCAACTCACTCGCCGCGGTGGGCAACGCCCAGAGCAGCATCTCCCAGCCGGCGCTCGACCTGGTGTGGTCCACCGCCATCGGGAATTTCGACTTCACCGTCTTCCTGAGCGCGCTGGAGCAGACCGAACTGGCTGATATCCAGGCCGAACCGACCATCAATACGATGGACAACCGCGAGGCCAACATCCTCGTCGGCGAGGAGACCCCGGTCCGCGTCATCGACTACGGCTCCGGGACGGTCGCTGCCCAGTCCACGGTGCAGTTCAAGCAGACCGGCATCAAGCTCGTCGTCACGCCGCACGTGACTGACGACCGCCAGATCACCATGAAATTGCACACCGAGCGGTCCGCGGTGCGCCCGGTGGCCGACCGCGAGCTTGGCTTCATCGTCGAAACACAGCAGGCCGACAACCAGCTCCTCGTGGCGGACGGCCAGACCGCCGTCATCGGCGGCCTGACGGTCACCGAGGTCAACAAGACCCGCTCGGGCATCCCGCTGCTCTCGCGGCTGCCGCTCATCGGCCCGCTCTTCTCCTTCAGCAGCAACAAGGAAACGCGGAAGGACCTGATCATCCTGGTCACCCCGCGCATCCTGGACGACAACTTCTAGGCGGACCACCGCGCGGCATCGCCGCGCCTCCATCCATCACCCGTGAGCCCGACCCGTGTCGGGCTCATGCGTTTCTCCCGGTCGCGCGTGAACCGGCCGGCAGACGGGACATCACGTGCACTTTCGATTCACGACCGCGGGCGAATCGCACGGCCCGGCCCTCGTGGCCATCGTCGAAGGGCTGCCGGCAGGAATGCCGGTGGCCGCGTCGTTCGTGGATGCCCAGCTCGCTCGCCGCATGCAGGGCTATGGTCGCGGCGCCCGGATGAAGATCGAGCAGGATCGTATCGAATGGCTGAGTGGCATCCGCCGTGGCGAGACGCTCGGCTCCCCGATCGCCATGCAGATCGCCAACAGGGACTGGGCCAATTGGCAGGACGTCATGGCCCCTGAGGGCAAGCCGGGTGAACCGCGGCGCCGCCAGGTGACCCGTCCGCGCCCCGGCCACGCCGACCTCGTCGGCGTGCTCAAGTACGACCGTGACGACGCACGGGACATCCTCGAGCGCGCCAGCGCCCGGGAGACCGCGGCACGGGTCGCCGCAGGTGCTCTGGCCCGGCGCCTCCTCCAGGAGTTTGGTGTCGAGGTTGGCAGTCACGTCATTTCGCTTGGCGGAATCTTCACACGATCACCCCACCCC
>SPDF01000344.1 GCA_004525055.1 Gemmatimonadales bacterium
CTTCCCCGCTCCCCCACCGCTTCGCTGCTCACGGCAGCACTCTGATCTTGACGCTGCGGTATGCGACTCTGTCGCCGTGATTTTGCAGCGCGATATACCCCGTCGCCGCGTTCCCGAAGCCGGGCCATTCCGAGAATTTGCTCTTTGCCACCCGTTCCGTGAAGTCGGCGCTGCCGAGGACGTAGTGTGCCGCCATGGTCCCGTTGAGCCAGTGCTGGACGTCGTTGCCATGCACGACGATCCGGGCCTGGTTCCACTCCCCCACCGGTCGCACCAACCCCTCGGGCGCCGGGTAGAGGGCATACACCGCTCCTGCCGCCGTGGACCGCGAGAGTCCGGCTGGCTGGCCCGCGTCGTCGAGCACCTGATACTCCGGACCAGTCCAGTAGGTGTCGGTTTCCGCCTCAGTCACCCGGTACAGGATGCCACTGTTCCCCTCGGAGGAGATCATCCACTCAAGGGTCAACTCGAAACCGGCGTACATCTGCGCGGTGATGAGATCGGCTCCCTCGCCAACCCGCGTGAGCGCCCCGTCTACCACCTGCCATCCCTCAGGCACCGTGTTCATTTTGAACCCGCGCCATCCGTTCGTGGTCGTCCCGTCGAACAGCAGGGTCCACCCCGCCGAGCGCTCGGCCGGTGTCAGGGAGTTCGGGGCACCCTCTTGGGCAGTCAGGGGCACGGAGGCACTCGCGGTGGCGGTGAGAATGGCGATGGCCAGTACGGCGCGGCCGGGGGTCAGCAGGGTCATCAGGTGCTCGGCGACGGGAGGGGCTGAAGTTCGACCTCCGATACGTTCGCACCCACGCGGCCGGTTGGCAAGCGCCGGGGGCTGGTGCTTCGGGCCGAGGCTGTGCATACTCTTTCCACTACTTTCCCTCTTGGAGTCCGCATGCGTCCCCTTCTCGCTTCCCTGTTGCTCCTACCCGTCCTCGCTGCTTGCCAGCCGGCTGCGCCCACGGTTGATCTGGCCGCCGAGGAAGAGGCGATTCTCGCCCAGGTCGTGGCCTTCAACGCCGCCGTCGCGGCCTACGACGGAGCCGCCACCGCCGCCGTCTACGCGACGGACGCCGTCATCCTGCCGCCGAACCAGGAACGGCAGACCGGCAGTGCTTGGTTCGAATCGATGATCACCGGCCTGGAGCAACTCAAGGGCACCTTCGTCGTCACGCCAGTCGCCATCGTGGTAGCCGCCTCAGGGGACCTGGCGATGGAGGAAGGGACGTGGAAGAGCACCATCCCCGGCGCCGACGGCACCACCTTCGAGGACAACGGCAAGTATCTGGTGGGCTGGAAGAAGGTGAACGGTACCTGGCTGATCCTGTTCGACACCTGGAACAGCGACAACGCGCCGCCCGCGGCGTCCAAGTAGCGCTATTCCTCCGTTCTCTGCCCCGGGCATTTCGGCCCGGGGCTTCCCTCGATCAGAGATGCTGAGATACCTTCCCGGGTCCGCTGGTGCGGTGCACCGGCATTTCCGCGAGGTTGCATGACACCCTGGGTCGCCCGACTGATTTTCCTGAACTTCCTGATGTACGGCCTGATAATCGTCGTGCCGGGGCTCGGTGACGCGCTGATGTTTGTTCCGGCGCTTTTCCTCAGCCGGCCGTGGACCATCGTCACCTACATGTTCCTGCACGGCGGCTTGGGGCACATTTTCTTCAATATGCTGGTGCTCTTCTTCTTTGGGCCGCGGCTCGAGGCCCGGATGGGAGGCCGTCGGTTTCTCGGCCTCTACCTGACGAGTGGGATCGTGGGTGGATTGCTGTCATTCACCAGCCCGATGATCGGTGTGATCGGCGCGTCGGGTGCGGTGTATGGCGTGATGCTCGCTTTCGCATATTATTGGCCGCGCGAGGTGGTGCACATCTGGGGGGTCCTGCCGATCGAGGTGCGCTGGCTGGTGCTGGGGATGACGGTCCTGTCGGTCGTCTCGGGGTTCGGCGGGGCGGGAGATGGCATCGCCCACTTCGCACACCTCGGTGGGTTTCTCGGCGCGTGGATCTACTTGAAAGTGATGGATCGGACCAGCGGGACTCGTCGGTTCCAGGCACAAGCGGTCGCCACGGCACCCTCCATCTCCTCCCCCGCGGCGGTGGCCCGGTGGTCACACATCCAGCGGGAGGGGCTCCACCCCATCAACCTCGAGGAGCTCGACCGGGTCATGGCCAAGCTCCAGCAGGAAGGGGTGGCCCGGCTGACCGACGGCGAGAAGGAGTTCCTGGAGCGATTCAGCCAGAGGTAGGACGGCAGCGGGGCAGCGGGGCAGCGGGGCAGAAAGATGGAGCGGCCGTCACCCCGGCGAAAGCGGGGTTCCAGTGCTCAGTAATTCACACCGCCACATCGCCGGAAGGGCCGCTTACCCAGTCAGCATGATGGCCCCAATCAAACACCCGATACTGAAGACCGCGACGAGAGCGGTCTCCCCGAGGAAAGTGCTGCCGCCGATCACATGCCGATCGGGCGGGAGGTCGCTCCCTGATGTGGCCCCGGGTGCCTCGAGTACCGGGCGGACCGTGATCATCCCATGTTTCA
>SPDF01000383.1 GCA_004525055.1 Gemmatimonadales bacterium
CATGGGAGTGACACCGGGGTTCTGTGGCGGCGGCGGTGCGACGGGGTCGCCACGCCGACCGCCGGCCTGTTCCACCGCTCGGCTGGCCATGGCGAGCGAGTCGACGCGCGCCAACTGAGCGGCCCAGTTCACGGGACCGCGCTGCTCCGGGACCCGGCAGACCCACGCCTTCCCCTCCTGGTCGCCCTTGGCCCACGATGTACAGCCGTAGGTGCTATCGAACTTGGCCCGATCGGCGGCCATCACCGACCGCATCCGGCTCCACTGGGCGGCGCTGTCAGCCGTGGAGTTTCCACCGGCCTCGATCGGATCATACCGGCGGTACCAGACGAGCACCTGGCCGCTCACCGTACCGTTGGCGTCGCGCATGACCACGGCGGGGCTGGGCCCCATCAACCCATAGTATCCGCCGAAACGCACCACGCGCCCGGAGGACACCGGGCTGGCGTCGGGATAGGTCAGGGCCCAGGGGCTGGGGAGTCGACCACCCGACTGAACAGTGCAGCCGATAGTGGCCAGGATGAGGAGGGACGCGACTGCAACCGGAGAGAGACGCATGGTCAGGCCTTGGTTGAGGGCGATTCCGTAAGGTAGTTCTTCGGGGCGCCAGCGCCTACCCGGCCCGCCCGCCTCCTCGCCCGGCCATTCCACCTCACCCCCTCTCCATGATATGGAGAGGGGGGACGCTCAGCACAACCCAGCCCGATGCTTGCTGGGGCGGCACTGGAAGCCGTTGATCTCCCAGAGCCCGCGCTTCTGCTGCTCGGCAAGCGCTTCGGCCGCACGGAACCACCCCGCATAGCTCGTATTGGGATAGTACTCCAGCGCCACCGCCCACCCCTGGCGGATCATCAGGAAGTTCACGGAGACGCCGTCGCGCCACAGATAGCCCAGGAGTCGGCCGTATTGGTCCCGTGCTTCCTTGTCACTGCTGAGCTGAATCGTATCGCGGAGGGAGATGAGGGCGAGCAAGCCGTCGGTGGCCATCGCACCGAAGGGAGCCTGGTCCCGCTCCGGACTGTCGATGCCGATCAGTCGCACCGCCCCACCGTCCCTGCACTCGATGGTGTCGCCGTCTCTGATCTTGCTGACGACGCACGCGGTCAGGCCGGTCGTGGGAGTTGGTGGACCGGCATCGGGAAGCGGCACCGGCGGTGGAGCGATGACGCCAAGGGTGCCGTCGTACTGTGCAGCCAATGCGGCGCTGCAATACCGCCCGCCATTGGCGCGATAGCCGCTGTCGATGGCTGCCGTCTCCGGGAGATACTCGCCGTTCCGGGTGCTGCCGTAGTGCTCGGTGCCGGGGCAGTGATAGACGCCGGAACTGAGGTTGACCCAGACCGGCTGCGGCGCCGGCGCGGGTTGCTGAGCGCAGGCCCCCGACGCGGTCGCGAGCACAAAGACAAGCGTGAGACGAAGAGTCGGGAGCATCAAGAAAGATACAACAGCTGTTCCGTGGTGCTCGTCGCGCGATCGCGGCTAAACCCGCGGCTCGGTTGCCTCCCTGCCCCGCTGGCAATCCGCTAGATTGCGGCTACGAACCCGTCGGCGCACGGCATGCGCCTCCGGACCAGGAGAGCCCGACACCTGTCGAGCTTAGGCGTTTCCCAAACGGCCCCCTGGCTGGGTACCTCAATACCAATGGGAGGTTGGATGTCCGACCACAGCGCCGTCCTCGTCATCGACATGGCCAACGATTTCGTCTACCCCACCGGGGTCATCGCCGACGCTGGCGGTGCCGAGTATCAGCAGCGGGCGCAGGCCATCATCCCGCCACTGGGGCGACTGTTGGACGCGGCCCGAAACGCAGGAATCCTCGTCATCTACACCACCGACGCCCACCAGGAGGGCGACATCGAGCTCAGGAAGTGGCCGCCGCACGCCATGAAGGGCACCTGGCAGGCGGAGATCGTGCCCGACTTGAAGCCAGCCGCAGGCGATGTGGTGCTTGAGAAGCAGACGTACAGCCCCTTCCTCAGCACTGAGCTGGAAGAGACCCTCCGGAGCCGCGGCATCACTCGGCTCTACATCACCGGTCTCCACACCGACTGCTGCGCCCGGCACACCAGCGCTGACGCCTTCCAGAAGGGGTTCGACCTGGTGTGGGTGACGGACGGCATGCAGGCCTTCACCGACGAGGCGCACCAGAACGGCCTCGAGTACTTCAAGGCCTGGTACGCGACGGACCCCGAGCGGCAGTTCCGCACGACAAACGAGCTCACTGCGGAATGGGCGCAGACAGCGGCGCCGGTGGGGTGA
>SPDF01000311.1 GCA_004525055.1 Gemmatimonadales bacterium
CTGCGGAGGATGGCCGCCGGATTGAGTCGCGGCGCGGGCGCGATGCTCGGCAAGGCGGGAGTGGTCTCGGCGACCATTACGCCACTGGAAGCAGGCTATGCCCACGTGCAGCTCAGCGCGAACATGCGGGGCACGCGGAGTGCATTCATCGGTGGTGGTGCCGCACTTGTCTCCGTCGGCGCCGCGGCGACCGCGGTCCTGGCGGTCCTCGGCGCCTTTCCCCTGGTGCTGCTCCTCCCACTCCCGGCCGCGATCGTGGCGGGCTACGCCGCGACGCGCCCCTATGCCAGCGTCGCCGAGCGGACCCGGCTCGGTCTGGAACGGGCGCTGGACCAGCTCGAACGCCGGGGCAACCGACCCCAGGCGGCATTGCCGCCGGACCGGCCCAGCATGATCACCTCACTCGTGCAGGAAGTGCGCAAAGCGCTCAAACCCTGAACCACCGGAATTCATCATGGCAGAAATCAAGAAGGTTGGCGTGCTCGGATGCGGATTGATGGGCAGCGGCATCGCCCAAGTGGCCGCCGCCGCCGGCTACACCACCGTTGTCCGTGACGTCGCCGACGCCGTCATGGCCAAGGGGAAGGCCGGCATCGGCAAGTCGCTCGACAAGTTTGTCGAGAAGGGGAAGCTGTCCGCCGCCGACCGCGACGCGGCGCTCGGCCGCCTCTCCTACGTGACCGACGCAACCGCACTGAAAGACTGCGACATCATCATCGAGGCCGTCACGGAAGACCTCGACCTCAAGAACGACCTCTGGAAGCAGCTGGACGCCCTCTGCCCGGAACACACCATTTTCGCCAGCAACACGTCGAGCCTGACCATCGCGGCCATGGCCTCCGCCACCAAGCGGGCCGACCGGTTCGTGGGGCTCCACTTCTTCAACCCCGTCCCGCTGATGCAGCTGGTCGAGGTCGTCCGCACCGTCACCACCTCGCCGGCCACCTTCGATCGATCCATGACCTTTGCCAAGAGCCTGGGCAAGGAGGCCGTGGCGGCCAAGGACAATTCGGGGTTCATCGTCAACCTCCTCCTCGTCCCCTACCTCCTCGACGCCATCCGCGCGCTGGAGCACGGGGTCGCGAGCACGGTGGACATCGACAATGCCATGAAGCTCGGCTGCGGCTACCCGATGGGGCCGCTGACCCTCCTCGACTTCGTCGGCAACGACACCACCTACAAGATTGCCGAGATCATGTTCACGGAATACCGGGAGACCCGCTACGCGCCGCCGCCGCTCCTCAAGCGGATGGTCATGGCCGGGCTCTACGGCCGGAAGAGCGGGAAGGGCTTCTACGACTACAGCGCCAAACCGCCAGTACCAGTGGATCTCGGGCTCTAACCCAGACACCGGAAGACCCTTCGACTCATGCTGCTCTCTCTCCTGCTCCAAGGCGATGCCGTCGCCGGCGGCGGCCTCTTCGGTTACGATGCGCCGCGCCTCCACGCCGTCATCAACGACTTTCCCCCCGCGCTGCTCGTGGCGGGGGTGCTCTTCGAGCTGACCTACCTGTTCACCAAGCGCGAGAGCCTGCGGAGTGCGGCGTACTGGTCGATTGTGGTCGGCGCGGTGGGGGCCGCCGCGGCAGTCTTCTCCGGCCTACGTGCGGAGGATGCGATAGAGCACGGCGAGGCGATCCACCAGATCATGCTCCGCCACGAGAGGTTCGCGTGGATTACCCTCGGCTTCTTTGGTGTGGTGGCGATCTGGCGTGTGCTGCGGGAGTCCAAGATGCTCCGGAAGGAACGGTGGACCGTGGCGCTGATTGGCGTCGTCGGACTCGTCTTCCTCACGGCCACCGGAGTGGAGGGGGGCGAGATGGTGTTCGATCACGCGGCAGGCATGAGCACCGAGGCGATGGAGGCGGAGATCATGAATCGCACGGGCGAGCATGAGCATGCACCGGGCGAGGAACACGACGAGTCGACCGCGCCGGCCACGGCGGACAGCTCGGAGACCAAACCGGACTCTGCGGCAGCCAAGCCCGCGCATACCCATGCACCGGGAACACCGGAACACAAAGATTGATCCGACTTCCCCGCTTCCCCGCTGCCCCGCTGCTGGTGCTGGCCCTGCTCCTCGGCTGCCAGCCCTACACCACCCGCCCCGCGTTCGCGCCGCTCCCCGGAGCCGCAGAAGCGGTGGTCGATCTCGACGTGGCCACGGCCACGACGGTCCTGGCTGAACAGCTGAAATCGGATTCGATTCCGGTCAGCCGAGTCGAACCGAAGGACGGCTATCTCGAGACGCCATGGTTCAACGCCGCGACCGGCCAGGCGACCACCGATCGGGTCCTCGGTGACAGCATCGTGCGAGTGCGTGGATGGGTGAATGCCTACGGGAAGGAACGGGGATCGATCCGGGTGGAGACGGCGGTGCGCCCACTGGCCAACCCGTCACTGCCGCCGCGTGACCTCGACCAGCAGGCGCCAGTCGAAAACCCCGTGGCGGTTCGAGTGGCACAGGTGCTTGTCGACATGGCCCGGCGGTACCCGGTACCGGGGGCGGAGGAACCGAAGGCGCCACCGCCAGGTGTCGCACCCGATTCGGCGGGTGCCGTCCCCTCAGATAGTACGGCGGTGAAGAAGCCCCCCAGGAGCAAGCCTCCGAGGGTGAAGTAGCCTCACCCGCTACCCCCCTCCCCTACCTCTTCGCCGTATCCATTTTCCAGCGTTCGGATGAACTCGTGAGCACCAGCCAGACGGGCCGCATTCTCGATCTCCTGGGGTGTTGCGTCCAGCTTGCCATAGCGGATGTTGTCCTCGATGGTTCCTGAAAAAAGGTGCGGAGTTTGCAGGACTACACCGACCCGCGACTGGATAGCATGGAGACTCAGGCTCTGGTAGTCTC
>SPDF01000109.1 GCA_004525055.1 Gemmatimonadales bacterium
CCACGGCCGCCTGCATCGCCGCCAACTCGCTCGGCATCACCACCAGGGCGTCATCGGAGCAGTCCATCGTCTGGGGTGCGCCGCCTGCAGCCGCGGCCAGGATCGGCACGGCCAAGGTCCACGGAATGAGCGTGGCGAGACCGGCCGGGGCGGCGCAGTTGACGTCGACGTTCCAGAGCCCGAGCGCCTGCAGCCCGGCGAGATTCGGCTCGGGCGTCGTCGGGAGCGGCGCCTGGCAGCGGGCCGGATCGACGTAGGTGAGGCAGTAGTAGATGGCCGTCCTGGAGGAGTACGGGATGACCGAGACGTCGGTGACGCTGAGGAGCGTGGCCTGGGCGCCCGACCGCTGGATGGTGTCCAGCATCGCTGAGTAGTTGGCCTGGAATACCGGCTGGGGGGTAATCAGGGCGGGGTTGCCGGGATTCGACTGGCTCGTGAGGGCCCCGAGGACGTCGTTGTTCCCGATCCAGGCGGTCACGAAGGTCGGCTTGGCGTCCAGCATGGCCTGGTTCTGGGTCCGGCCGCCGAGGATGAAGGTCGTCAGCGCGTTGCTGTTGGCAAAGGCGATCAGGTTGTCGTTCGGCGAGAACGACGTGGCCCCGGGGACCGCGACGTTGCTGACGTAGAAGAGGCGCTGGTCCGCCCGGAGGTCACAGGTGGTGGCGGTACCGCCGCCGACCCGGGTCTGCGTGACGTTGTTCGTGAGCGGGGGCGCGCAGCCGCGTCCCTGCAGGGATGGCACGAAGAAGGGTGCGTTGGCGCGGTTGGCAAAGAGCACCGCGTAGGAGCGCGTTTGCGTGCTGTCGTTGATGCCGCCGGACTGATAGCCGGCGGTGATGCTGTTGCCCATGGAGACGTACCGTTCCATGAGCCCGTTGCTCGTGGACAGGTCGGGCGCGTTGAGCGGTTCGTTGTCGTAGCACCCCGCCAGGAGGGGGAGCGCCAGCAAGAGAGCCGCGGCCACTCGGATGCGCTGCATATGCTGTGATCTCCCGATCAGAACGAGTAAGACAGGGTGATGCCGAGGAGGTTGGCGCTGAACGTGTACAGCCCGTCGTTCAACGCGGTGGTCGGCACGGCCAGGCCGCCATCGCCGCTCCGCCCCTGGCGGTCAGCCTGATCGATGTACTGGTAGGCGACGTCGAACCCGAAGCGCTCTGAGAAGCGCGATCCAAAGCCGGCGGTGAACTCGGTACGCGCCGCTTCCGGGAGGTTCGGGGTTACGGTTTCGGGAGGCGCCGCCGCGTTGTGGGCGATGATGCCGAGGCGGGCGGTGGACTTGGACCCCACCTTGTATTCGCCACCGAGGCGCCACGAGGTCGAGTTCCGATAGCTCTCCACGATCGTCCGGTCGCCGAGGAGGCTGAAATTCAGGGGCAAGGTCTCCCAGACCTCCCAGAACTGGATGCCGACATCGCCGAGGAGCCGCAGCTTGTCGGTGACCTGGAGGGTCAGACCCATGTTGAGCTGGGCCGGGTACGGGAGGATGGCGGTGCCGACCTGGTCGATCAGTGGTCCATCCACGAACAGCGGCGCCACGAGTGCGTCGACCGGCGTGCCGGCCGGCGCTCCAAGCGGGTTGTTGGGCGCCAGGGTGAGATTGGTCGCCACCTGGCTGATGGTCGCCGCGCCGTCATCGACGTCCACCGTCTGCTTCGAGAGGTACCGGACACCGAAGGACAGCTTGTCGGTGACCTGGGCGATGGCGCCGAGGTGGAAGCCGACCGAGAGGTCGCTGCCCTTGAGCTGGACGTCGGCGAAGTCGGTTCCGTAGGCGATGCCGAGATTGGCGAACGTGATGCCGCCCCCGCCTGGGACCAGCTGGTCGGCGAGATCGACGCGCTGCTTCAGCTCGACGGAAGAGCTGGTGACGTCGAGGCCAAAGCCGAAGCTGAAGCGCTTGCCGGCCTTGAGGCCGAAGGTGGGCTGGAAGTAGATCCCCTTCACCGAGCTAAAGTACCCGAGAAAGCGCCCCTGGGCGTCCTCCGGCCATTCGATGGCCAGCCCATACGGCGCGAAGATGCCGAAGCCGATGGTCGCCTTGTCCGAGAGGCCATAGCCGACGTACACCGAGGGCACCGGGTGAGTCTCCTCGACGAGACTGCTGATCTCGCCGGTGGTGCTGTTGGTGAAGTCGCCCTTCGCGCGAATCATCGTGGCGCCGCCGCTAACCACGCCCTTGCCTTTCTCGAGAATCAATCCGGCGGGATTGAAGAAGATGGCGGAGCCGTCCGCGCAGGGAGAAGCGACACCTGTGCCGCCGCGACCCATGGCACACGAACTCTGCTCATTGACGCTGAAGCCTTGGGCTTCGGCCGACCGCGGCATGACCAGAACGGCAGTCAATACCCCGGCGGCAATCCAAACCTGGAACCGTCGCATACGTGGACTCCAATTCGGGACGACCTCAGGGACGCTCCGGGCGGACCCGGCGAGAGTGACACGCAAACATATCGTGCGCAGGAAAGGGTTGTCAAAGCCGAGTTCCATATCCGACCGGATAGGTCGGCAAATCGGTCAGTGGGCGTCGGTGGCCTTGGCCCGGCTCGCCGTCAGTGGGACCCGGGTCATCCCCCCCCCATCGATCGATATTTCGAAGGCAAAAGCCCCGGGGCGCGGGAGCGGGACGTCGAACACAAGCACCGCCCCAGCCTCGACTTCCGTCACCCCTGCGGGTGGCTCGCCGAACTGGACGCTCCCCTCGCCCCCCAGGAGTTCGGTATCGTCCTCATCCACGAACCGGATCCGGATGCCGTGGGAACCGATGTCGGTCCGGCGCCCGCGGACTCGCAGCACCAGGTGAGTCCGCGGGTGGACGGTCGGGAATTCTGCCACCCAGACATGCTGGAAGATGCCGAGCACGGAGAGCTTGCCCTGCTGGTCGACCAGCGCATAGTCGGCGATGACCGCAAAATCGAGCCGAAGGGTCATGCGACCCGGATCGACTCGATGACGTCGTTCTTCTGGATCGCGTTCACGATGTCCATGCCGGTGGTGACCTGTCCGAAGACAGTATGGACGCGGTCGAGGTGCCCCTGCGGCGAATGGCAGATGAAGAACTGGCTGCCGCCGGTGTTCTTGCCGGCGTGGGCCATCGAGAGCGTGCCCGCCACATGCCGGTGGGTGTTCTTCTCGGTCTCGCACTTGATGGTGTACCCGGGCCCGCCGGTGCCGACGCGCGGATTATTCGGGTCGCGGCTGAGGGGGTCGCCTGCCTGGACCATGAAGTTGTCGATGACGCGATGAAATCGGGTGCCGTCGTAGAACTTCTCGTTGGCCAGCTTCTCGAAGTTGGCGACCGTGACGGGGGTCTCCTCGTCGAACAAGTCGGCGACGATGGTGCCGCGGCTGGTCTCGATGGTAGCGGTCTTCATCAGGGATTCCGTGAGGTGGGGGTCAAGGAGGGTGCGGGGCCCGATCGGCCGGCCGGAAAGATAGCGAGGCTGCGGCCAGCGCCGCGACCACCCAGAGCGCACCGGTCCAGTAGGGCGCGCCATGGCCCACATGGTCGAATACCAGGCCAGCCCAGAGAGGCCCGAGGATCCGGGTCAGGCTCACCACGGACTGCATGGATCCGAGCACCTTTCCCTGCTCGACGCCACTGACGGTGCGGGACACCTCCGAGGTCAGCATCGGGGCGGCCGAGGCATTGCCGAAGGCCAGCAGCAATGTGGCAGGGTAGAGCCAGGCCACACTCGGCACGAAGGCCGTGGCGGCAAATCCGCCCGCCATGAGCAGCAGTCCCCCAGTGGCGATGCGCCGCTCGTGGCCCGCGGTCGGGATGCGGCGGAGCAGAACGCCTTGCACCAGGACGCTCACCGCCCCGACGAGGGTGAAGATCCAGGCGTTGCCCTGGGGGCCGAGGCCGAATCGCTCCCGGGTGAAGACGGCGTAGTTGGACTGCAACCCGGCCATCGCGAAGCTCATGGCGAAGATCGCGGTGAAGAGTCGGGCCAACCCCGGACGGCGGAGCGTTTCGTCGAGATGGCCAAGGGGGTGCAAGTCGGCCAGGCGGAAGGGCCGGCGCTCGCGTCGCTCCGGCGGGAGCGACTCCGGCAACAGGAAGTAGCCCAGCGCCACGGTCACCAGGGAGAGCCCACCGGCCGCGAAGGCCGGGGCGCGGAGGCTCCACAGGCTCAGCATCCCTCCGATCGCCGGTCCCATGATGAAGCCGAGCCCGAACGCGGCCCCGATGAGCCCGAAGTTCTTGGCGCGGTCTTCCGGTGGCGACACATCGGCGATATACGCTTGGGCGGTCGAGATGTTGCCGCCGGTGAAGCCGTCGATGAGGCGCGACAGATAGAGCAGCCAGAGGGTCTGCGCAAGGCCAAACAAGAAGTACCCGGCGCCGGTGCCGAGAACGCTCAGGAGGAGGACCACCCGGCGGCCGTAACGATCGGAGAGGGCACCGAGCACCGGGCTGGCCAGGAACTGGGCAGCGGCAAAGGTCAGGCTGAGGAGCCCCACCGTCAGGGCATCGCTCCGGAACTCGGCCACGATGAACGGCAGGACCGGTACCAGGATCCCTACGCCCAGAAGGTCGAGGAAGATGGTCAGGAAAATGAAGATGAGTGGCCGGTTTCCCGGGCCGCGCTTGCTAGTCACGCATGGTTCTCTTGGCGCTGGGGCATTCCGCCGCTATGGGGCAGGCGGCGCAGTGCGGGCGACGCGCAATGCAGATCGCGCGGCCATGGCTGATGAGCAGATGGGAGAGCAACGTCCACTTGGGTTGGGGGAAGAGCGCCATGAGGTCCCGCTCCACCTTTTCAGGGTCGGTGGCCGAAGTCAGCCGAAGCAGCCGGGAAATCCGCCCGACGTGCGTGTCCACCGTGATTCCATCGTTTCGGCCGAAGGCGTTCCCGAGAATTACGTTGGCGGTCTTGCGGCCCACGCCGGGCAGAGCGCGGAGCTCATCCATGGTCTCCGGCACTCGCCCCTCGTGCCGCTCCACGAGCGCCGCTGCCATGGCGAGCAGATTCTTGCCCTTGTTGCGGAAGAAGCCGGTGGACCGGATCAACTCTTCTATTTCCTCTTGGGTACCATCAGCGAGCGCCGCCGGGCCCGGGAACCTCGCGAAGAGCGCCGGCGTCACGAGATTAACCCGCGCATCGGTGCACTGGGCCGAGAGGATGGTGGCGACGAGGAGTTGGTAGGGGTCGTTGTGGTCCAGTGCGCAGTGCGCGTCCGGGTACGCCCTCTCGAGCGCAGCGACGATCTTCGTGGCCCGGGCGACGCGCGCCGCGGCGGATTCGCGGGCCATTCAGCCCCGCCGGGCGCTCGCGAACGCCAGGAAGCCCTCGGCCGTGCGGGTGTTCAGCACTTCCGCCGGCCCCAGCCATCCCTTCCGGGCGATGCCAACGCCATACGTCACATTGCCGAGACCGGCGAGGTTGTGCGCATCCGAGCCAATGGAAATCATGACGCCATGTGCACGCGCGCTCCGCAACACACGCCAGTCGAGGTCGAGCCGGTGCGGGTCGGCGTTGATTTCGATTGCCACGCCCAGCGCGCCGGCCTTGGCGAAGATCTCCTCGAGATCGATCGCGTAGGCGTCGCGCGAAAGCAGGAGCCTTCCGGTGGGGTGACCCAGGATGGTGAGGTAGGGACTGTCGAGCGCCGCAAGGACCCGCGCCGTCATCTCCGGTCCGCTCAGGTTGAAGCGGCTGTGAATCGATCCGATGACGAAATCCAGCTTGGCGAGGACCTCGTCCTCGTAGTCGAGGCGGCCATCGACCAGGATGTCGGCCTCGACGCCGTGCAGGATTCGGAACCCCGTCATCCCGGCCCCGACTTCCGCGATCTCGGCGGCCTGTCGAGCCAGCCTGTCCGGCGACAGCCCGCCGGCATATGCCGCCGACTGGCTGTGATCGGTGATGCCGATCCAGTCGTAGCCGGCGGCCTCGACCCCCTTGGCCAGCTCCGCCACTGAATTGGATCCGTCGGAATAGTTGGTGTGGCAATGGAGAAAACCGAGGAGGTCGGCCTCCTCGATCAATTTGGGGAGTGCATGTTCGGCGGCGGCGGCG
>SPDF01000241.1 GCA_004525055.1 Gemmatimonadales bacterium
CACGCCGAGGATGGTGAAGACGACGTTGGGCGCCCACATCACCACCGCCGGCGGGAGGATGCCCTGATCGGCCAGCGGTTCGCCGGCGGTGAGGCTGATGTAATAGAGGGCGAAGATCCCGAGGCCGCCGCCCAGGACCAGGCCCATGCCGCCCCGGGGAAAGCGGAGCGCCAGCGGGATGCCCACCAGCACGAAGACCAGGCACGCGACGCTGATCGCGTACTTCTTGTGTACTTCGACCAGGAAGCCGTCGGCGGTCCGTCGGGCGGACCTGATCCCCTCCGCGGTGTTGGCCACGTCCACCCAGGAGGAAAGGGTCACCGAGCGGGTGGCCTCGTTCTCCGGTCCGCCGCTCGCGGGGGGTGCGATGACCGGGGCCCCGGCGAGCGAGTCCTGGCGCACCGCATCAAACTTCCGCCTGAGCCGCTCCTCTCGCCCTTGGGGGAGCTGCCCCCGCGGGGCGCGGGGGTCGCGTGGCGCCGGCCGCTGTGCGGGATCCTGCGCCTCGGCCGTCTCCGGAAGGAACCGGTGTCCCAGCGCCCTGAACCAGCCGCACCATGGCGCTCCCGTCGACCGCGTGCTGTCAGGGGCCGGGGGAGGGGCCGGAGGCAACTCGAGCAGGCTGCGGAGATCGGCCTCGACCCGCTCCGCTCGTATCAGCCTGAGCGATTGCATGCCGGCCGTCGTGTCGTAGACTGTATCCAGCATTTCGCACGTGGTCATCTCCCGGTCGCTTTTCGGCACATCCCCTTCCGTGCGCGTCAGGGTATTGCCGACGCTGCGGACCCGCATGGTGTTGACGGTGAAATAGGTGAGTTGCATCAGCCCGGGGTCGGTTCCCTTGAACTGCATGATCGAGCCGTCGTACAGGGTCAGGTAGAGGTCGTTCTGGTTGGCCTCAAACCCCATCCGCCCGCTGTCGGCGTAGATCACCTGGCGCCCCTGTTGGCCCGACATGTCAAAGATGGTCACATCCCGGAGCCGGCCGTCCCTCGGCTCGATGCGCCCCGCCCGCAGAAAGAGGTTGGACGGGGGGACGTCGTTGAGCGCCTGTTCCCGGAACTGGACGGTGGGCCGCTTGCGGCCGATGTCGAAGAGGAGGGCCTTCAGCCGGAGGTTGGCGGCGGGGAGCCCCTGGTCGACGAAGACGAAGTCGGCCACGGTCAGCAGCAGCGCCGCCAGGAACACCGGCCGAAGGAGCTGCCCGATCGAGATCCCGCTGGCTCGCATGGCCGTGATTTCGTTTCCCGAGGCCAGATTGGTGAAGGCGTAGAGCACCGCGAGCAATACGGCCATCGGCAGGGTCATCGCCACGATGAAGGGCAGGCTCAGGAGAAATACCTCCCCGATCAGAGTCCAGGGCAGGCCCTTGCCCACCAGGGCGCCGAACCGCTTGGCAATCTGATTGAGGAGCATGATGCTGGTCAGCGCCGCCACCGCGAACACGAATGGGGCTGTCAGCTGTCGGAGCACATACCGGCTCAACAGGCGCATGGCCAGCCCTGGCGGTTGAACCGCATTTTTTTGGGCGCTATATTGCCGAGGATTCTCTCCACCATCGCTTCTCTTCTCCCGGACACGCGTGGCCCGTCTCGCCGTTGCCCTCGGGTTCCTGTCGCTGTTGCTGCCCGTCGCCGCGTTCGCCCAGGACGAGACGGGTGCCGTCGGCGTCGGCGCCTCCTTTAATGTAGCGCTCCCGTTGCTCCAGCAACCGCCGGAGGCCCGGGCGGTCTGGCTCGGGGCGCCCAGCGTCACCCCCGCGCAGGCTGGCTCCCAGTGGCAGGGGAGGCTCAACGCGCGGCTTATCCGGGAGCGGGCGGCATGGCATTCGGCCTCCCTCATGGCCGCGCTCTACGGGGCCAACAACCTCCAGGTGCAGTACATCAATGCGGCTGTCGAGGACCGGCAGACCATCCTTGGTATTCCAACCAAGTACGCCGACCTGCGCATCGACGGATCGGTGTTCCTTGAGCTCCGGTCCGACCGGCTTCGCAACCTCACCTGTACCCCGGCGCAGGTCCTCGACCAGAACTCCGGCTGTCGAGGCGGCTTCAAGGCTCCCCGCCTGGACAACGAATTTAACGCGAAGGTTGGGGGGCTGATTGGCAGTCGGCTGCACGTGAACGTCGACTACGATTCTCGCCGAGAGTTCAACGCCAATAACGACATCCAGGTGTATTACCAGGGGCTGCAGGACGAAATCCTGCAGCGGGTGGAAATCGGCACCGTCTCGTTTCGCACCCCGCCGTCGCGGTTCCTGACCTCCGCCATTCCCGCCAACAACTTCGGCCTCAACGCGACCTTCGAGTTCGGCGCGTTCACCCTGCAGGGGATGATGGCGACGCAGGAAGGGAGCGTGGTCGGCCAGCGGGTGTACAGCGTCGGCGCCACGACCAGCGAACCCCAGGACCGCCTCGTACGCGATCTCGACTTCGAGTCCGGGCGGTTCTTCTGGGCGGTGGACCCCGTCACGCTTCCGAATTATCCATTTGTGGACATTCTCAACCTCGATGTGGTGGCCATACCCCCGGCCATTCAGCCGGAGGCCCAGGTCCGCGTCTATCGCTACCGCACCGGCGTGGGCAATGGGATCAACCCGAACCTCGGTGGCATCAACGCCATCGGCTTCCGCCCTGACGGCCCGGAGCGGGTGGACGGCACCTGGCAGCTGCTGCTGCAGGGCGCCGACTATTACCTCGATCCCTCGGCCACCTGGTTCGCGCTCGCCACCCGACTCGACAGGAACGACTACCTCGCCGTCAGCTACCTGACTGTGGGCGGGACCCAGGTCGGCACCTTCCCGTCCGCGGAGAACCCGGCGGTGACCGACAGCCTACTCCTCGTGGCCATCCCGCTCCAGGGCCCGACCGAGCAGACGTTCCGGCACGAGATGCGGCAGGTGTACCGGATCTCCGGCGCCGACCTGGAAAAATCGACGCTCAAGGTGACCGTGTCGCTGAACCAGTCGGAGCGCCCCTCCAACGACGAGGCACAGACGTACCTGGCGTTCTTCGGACTGGCCACTCCTCCGGATCCGCACATCTTCGACATCGAGAACCGGCTGTTCCCGCGGACGCGTGATCCTGGGGCCGACCTCGTCCTGCGAGAGTCGTACATCGCCTATCCGACACTCAAGCCGTTTGTCGATCCGCGTCTGCAACCGAACGAGCGAGCCGATTCGGTATACAATTCGCCGGTCTACCTCCTGTTGACGCCGGAGGGTCCTCCGTCGCGTTTCCAGATGCGCTTGGAGTACGCGGCCTCCGGGGGCACCGACCCGGGGAGCCTGAACCTCGACGCGCTCCAGATCCGGCGCGGCTCCGAGCAACTCATCGCCGGGGGCCGAGTGCTCGAACGGGGTGTGGACTACGAGATCAACTACGACCTCGGCCAGGTCACGTTCAACAGTCCGTCAACCCTCTTTCCATCGGGTGTCGGCACCATCACCGCCCGGTTCGAGGAGCGGGGCATATTCGCCGTGGCGCCCACCTCCATCCTGGGAGGGACGCTGGGGTACTCCTTCGGCGAGGTGGGCTCGGTCAACCTCGTTGC
>SPDF01000218.1 GCA_004525055.1 Gemmatimonadales bacterium
AGTCGCGCCGCTTCCGCGTATCGAGGGCGTCCACGTGGAGACTGACGAAGAGATCGCAGCTCGCATCGCAGGTGGGGGCGCGAATCAGATTGCTCGGCCGGGTATCGGTGGTGCGAGTCATGCGAACGGTGATCCCCCGGGCCACGAGCTCCTTCTGCAACAGGAGCGCCACTTTCAACGTCACGTCCTTCTCGGTGACTCCGCGCGGGAAGAACCGCCCGAGAGTCCCGGGGTCGGCCCCGCCGTGCCCCGCATCGACCGTGACGATGTGGCCAGGGAGCAGTCCGTTGGGCAAGCGCTTCGGCGCTGGGGCGGCGACCGTTCCGAGCTGGACGAGTCGAGCCGCCAAGCGGTCGAACTTGTACAGTTCACCGAGATAGCGAGGGAGAATCTCCGACACGAACTGGTAGGGGACGAAGAGGGAATCGCCGCGTTCGATCGCGGGCGCAGCGAGTGGCTCCAACCGATCGTTCAGCCGGTAGAGGGCAGCGCGGGGGAGGAACGAAAAATCCTGCCGGGAGATGACGATGGTGACCCACGCACCCTCCCGGCGGATGGAACCGGCCAGGGCGGCGGCGAGCGGGTAGGCGGCCACCATCGGGCGTCCATCGGCGTCCGTGGACACCGTCAGCCGGGTCTCGCCGCGCGGCGTCGCCACCACGATTTGCGTGGGGACATGGACGCCCGAGAGGGTGACGAGGAGCGCAAGGCCGATCACCGTTGCCGCCCCACTGCGATGGCGCGCGCGGTTTCACGATCGATCATCCGCTCCTTCAGCGCCTGTCGCTTGTCGTGCTGTTTCTTCCCGCGGCCGAGCCCGATGGCGATCTTCGCCTTGCCGCGGAGGAAATAGAGTTCGAGCGGCACGAGACTCAGCCCCTCACGTTCGACGGAGCCGATGAGGCGATTGATTTCACGGCGGTGGAGGAGGAGCTTGCGCGACCGGACCGGATCGTGGTTGTACCGGTTGCCCTGGGCATACGGCGTGACGTTCATCCCCTCGAGAAAGACCTGTCCCCCGGCGACCCGGGCGTACGCCTCCTTGATGGAGGCCTTGCCGCTCCGCAGGGACTTTACTTCCGTACCGGTCAACACGAGGCCCGCCTCCCACGTCTCGAGAATGTGGAAGTCGTGGGTCGCCTTGGGATTGCGGGCGACCGAATGCCGGCGCTCCGTGGGCGCATCCGATTTGGTAGACATGGGCGGCTCGTAAACCCAAGATAGACAGGGGGTTCGGGAGGGTCAACGGGCCGCTTGACGCCGGGGCTGGCGCCCCGCTACCTTTGCCGCCCACGCCGGAGTGGTGGAATTGGTAGACGCGCTGCGTTCAGGGCGCAGTGGGCGCAAGCCCGTGGGGGTTCGAGTCCCCCCTTCGGCACTTTCCTTCCTCAGTACCGCACCATCTCCCGATCAATTTCCTGGGCCCACCGCTCGAGGCCCCCGGCGAGGCTCCGGACGTTGGGCAGCCCGACCGATCGCAGAAAGCTCGCCGCCTGCAGCGAGCGGACGCCGTGGTGGCAATAGGCGACGATCTCCGCGGCCGGGTCGAGGGTGTTCGCCAGGCCGGGGAGCCGTGAAAGCGGCGTCAGGCGAGCGCCCTCCAGCCGCACCAGTTCCCACTCCGGCACCTCCCGCACATCGACCAGCACGATGGGTCGTCCCGCTGCCAGCTCGCGCTGGAGTTCTGCCGGCGTCACCTCAAGCCCCGCAGGCACCGCCACTGGGACCATGCCACAGAACGCGTCGTAGTCGATCAACTCGCGGATCGTCGGTGACTCGCCGCAGAGCGGGCAGGCCGGGTCGCGCTGGAGGGCAAGCTCGCGAAACTGCAAGCGGAGTGCGTCAAACAGCATCAGGCGTCCAACGAGTGGCTCTCCGATGCCGAGGAGGAGCTTTATCGCCTCCATGGCCTGGAGTGAACCGATGACGCCCGGAAGCGCGCCGAGGACTCCGGCCTCCGCACACCCCGGCACCATCCCGGGAGGTGGTGGCTCCGCGTAGAGGCAGCGATAACACGGGCCATACTTCGCGGCAAAGACCGAGGCCTGTCCCTCGAACTGGAAGATCGCGCCGTAGATGTCGGGGATGCCGGAGAGGTACGCCGCATCGTTGATCAGGTAGCGGGTCGGGAAGTTGTCGCTGCCGTCGAGCACCACCTCGAACCCGTCAAAAATGTCGAGCGCATTCTTCGAGGTCAGTCGCTCGGGGAACTTCTCGACCGTGACCAGCGGGTTCAGGTCGTGGATTCGCGCCCGGGCGGAGTCGAGCTTCGGCAGGCCTAGAGTCGAGGTACCGTGCAGCACCTGGCGCTGGAGGTTGCTGACATCCACGAGGTCGGCGTCGACCAATCCGATGGTCCCCACGCCGGCGGCCGCCAGGTAGAGTGCCGCCGGTGAGCCGAGCCCCCCTGCCCCGACGACCAGCACACGCGCCTGCTTCAGCCGGCGCTGACCGGCCTCGCCGACATGCGGGAGAATGAGATGGCGGGAATACCGCTGGAACTCGGCGGCGGAAAGCGGGGGTAGCTCGGGATGGAGTTGTTCAGCCATGGCTGGGACCGTCCGCGTTCAGGGCGCGGCGGCGATCCCGACGAGCTGCTTCACCCGGGACTCTTCCTGCAGGAGATCGGTGAGGCTGACCCCCATCAGGAGATCATCCACCCGGTTCCGGAGGGCGTGCCAGACCGGGCGGATGCTGCACTGGGCACCGGGGCCGCAGCGCTCATGGTCTACCGGGTGTGTTTCGCAGTTGATTTCGAAGATCTGGTGGTCGCAGGCCGCCATCACGTCGTGCACCGAGATCTGGTCGGCGGGGCGACCGAGCAAATACCCGCCGCGGGCGCCGCGGACGCTCTTCACCAGGCCGGCACGGCGGAGCCGGAGGAGGATCTGCTCGACGTAGTCCCCAGGGAGACGCTCCGACTCGGAGATGTCCCGCGCCGCCACCGGCTCTGTCCCACCCCGCCGCGCCAGATGCAGCGAGATGATCAGGCTGTACTCCGTCCAGGTCGTGACTCGCATATATCCAATATGGGAGTGGCGAGGTGGGATATCAACCGCGGCCTCAGGGGGCTCAGCCGCCGGCCGGGAGGCCCTTGCCCCCCGGGACACCCAGCTCTGTCATTGCCCGCAAGTCGAGAATCTCCTCGAGTTCAGCTCCCTTGAGGATGCCGCGCTCGGTGACCAACTGCCGGACGGTGAGGCCGGTCGCAATCGCCTCCTTGGCGAGTTTGGCGGCCTCGGCATAGCCGATCTTCGGCGCGAGGGCGGTAACCAGTGCCGGGCTCCGCGCGAGCCAGTAGGCACACTGCTCGGCGTTGGCGGTGATCCCCTCGACACAGCGCTCCGAGAAGACCCGCGTGGCGTTGCCGACGATCATCAGGCTGAAGACGATGTTGTGGGTGATGACCGGCATCATCACGTTCAGTTCGAGCTGCCCCGCCTCGGAGGCCATCGCCACGGTGGTGTCGAGTCCCAGCGCCTGGTAACAGACCTGGTTGACCATTTCGGCGATGGATGGATTCACCTTGCCGGGCATGATGCTGGAGCCGGGCTGCACCTCGGGCAATCCGATTTCCGCCAGGCCGGTGCGCGGACCGGAGGCGAGGAGTCGGACGTCGTTGGCGAGCTTGTTGAGGTCCAGCACCCACGCGCGGAGGGCCCCGCTGAAGGTGGCGATGTCCCCCATCGACTGCATGAGCTGGATGCGGTCCTCCGCGATCTCGAGCTGGAGGCCGGTGATCGCGCTCAGGTGCTTGACCATCAACTCCGGATAGGCCGGTTCGGCGTTGATGCCGGTGCC
>SPDF01000107.1 GCA_004525055.1 Gemmatimonadales bacterium
CACAATTGCGGCCACACCCGCCCGGCTTCCCCGCAGGACGATGAATCGTCCGACGGACGGAAACCGGCACCCGGGCCCGGCTGACTTCAGCATCGGGTATGGGGTCGGAAGTCGCGTCGCGGGGTGAAAAAAAATGTGGGGAAACTCCCCCACATCAACAGCCGGCCCCGGAATGGCGGCCCCCACAGCATTAAAAGGTACCCCGTAGGTGCCGGGGCGCCAATCACCTCATGGGGTTGCGAGCGGGCGCCCGAGATAGGCGATCATCCGCCCGTCCGCCCCTCGGGAGCGGCGATGGCTGTGGAAGAGGGTCCCGTCGTGGCCACTGCAGAGGGGTGACACGCTGATCTGTTCGAGTCCCAGTGCCCGCCCCTGCCGCACCAGCTGCTCGCGGACATCGAGGGGACCCTTCCCGCCCTTCGGGACCGGCATACCGAACGCCTCAAAGACCTCAGAGCCTACTTCATAGCATGGCCCACAAATGCTTACCCCACAGTGCATTACCAAATCGGAGGCGACGGTCCCCGCCCGGCCCTGCAGGAGGCGAATACCCCGCTCAAGGATCCGGCCGCTGGCCCCCCGCCATCCGGCATGCAGGAGGGCAATCGCCCCGCTCACCGGATCGACGAGATAGACCGGGGTGCAGTCCGCCACGGTGACGGTCAGCAGGATGCCAGGGGCGTCCGTGCCGTGGCCGTCCACCCCATCGAGGAGGAGCCAGCCCTGCCCCCCCTCGTGCCATCTCGTTTCAGTGCCGTGCACCTGGCGGCCGAGGACGACGAGCGGGAACCCCGGTTCGACGGCACGAAAGGCGGCCCACTGTCCCAGCACCCTCGCAATCGGTTCGTCGCTCGCCAGGCCGAGGTCGAACGGTTCCGCATCCGTTCCGCGGGTGGTGACGCCGGCCACGACGCCGAGCCGGTCCCGCCAGCCCGGGATCTCAAGCCGTGGCACCGGTGTGTCGGTAAGGACCTCTTCCTGCACAGTTGCGACATCGTTCACGGCACGGTTCCGGATGGTCGGTTTACTTTGTTGTGGAGGAACATTGCGTGGGGAAAGCGGCACGACAAGATTTCGCCCCGATGGGATGCTCCGTGGCGTCCCGTGACCTCAATGCTATTGGAGATCCGACGATGTTGCACGCAACCTCGTTTCGCAGCGCCTGCCTGGCGGTTGTGCTCGCTAGCGGCGCCGCCGGTGGCCTGAATGCGCAGGACGCCAAGTGGGAAAACACCTTCACGCTCTACGGCTGGGCCGCCGCCATGGAAGGGACGATCGGCATCAATCGCATCTCGGCGACCATCGACGTCCCCTTCAGCGACATTCTGGACAACCTGAAGATGGGCGCGATGCTCCACTACGTGGGTCGCGGTGAAAAGTGGGTGACGGGTGCGGACGTCGTCTACATGAAGCTGGGCTCCGATGTGGCGAGGCCGAGCAACGGCAACACGGTCGCAGAAGTCACGATGCAGCAGTGGCTCCTCGAAGTCGACGGCGGCTACCGGGTAACGCCCTGGATGGATGCGTTGATCGGGATTCGTGTCCCGGTGATCGAGTCGGAATTCGTGCCCAACACCGACAACCCGAACTTCACGGGCAAGAGCGCGAGCGAGAGCTGGTTCGCACCCCTCATCGGCGCGCGGATCGTGCTGCCGGTCACCAAGCACCTGACGGTGATCGCCCGCGGCGACCTCGGTGGCTTCCAGCTCGGCGGCCAGAACACCACCTGGCAGGGCGCCGGCTACCTGAACTATGGATTCGGGAAGGGCTGGTCGGGCACACTGGGCTACCGGGCCATCAGCGCAAATTACGAGACCGGCACGCCGGGCGAAGACGGATACTTCCTCTATGACGTGACCAGCTACGGCGGATTGCTGGGAGTTGCGTACCGCTTCTAATTCCTACTCCTCGAACCGTTCGATGTCGGCGCCGAGGGCGCGGAGCCGGCTATCAATATCCTCGTACCCCCGCTCGATCTGCCCGACGTTGTGCAGGTGGGTGGTGCCCTCCGCCGCCAGTGCGGCGATGAGCATCGCCATCCCGGCGCGGATGTCGGGCGACTGCACCGTGCTTCCCCGCAGCTTCACGGGCCCGGCCACCACCGCGCGGTGCGGGTCGCAGAGTACGATCCGGGCGCCCATGCCGATCAGCTTGTCCACGAAGAACATCCGCGACTCGAACATCTTCTCGAACACCAGCAGGAGCCCCTCGCACTGCGTCGCCGCGACCAGCGCGATCGACATCATGTCTGCGGGAAAGGCCGGCCAGGGTCCGTCCTCGAGCTTGGGCACGTGGCCACCGAGGTCGGGGCGGATCCTGCGTTCCTGGTCGGCGTCGACGATCAGTTTCTGTCCGTCGAGGCGGGGGCGGATGCCGAGCCGTTCGAAGCCGAGCAGGGTGCCGCGGAGATCGTCCCCGCGGACGCCATCGATGGTGAGGGCGCTGTTGGTGACGGCGGCCAGGCCGATGAAGCTCCCGATCTCGATGTGGTCGGGCCCGATGGTGTACGACGCGCCGTTGAGGGCGTGGACGCCCTCGATGACGTAGGTGTTCGATCCGATCCCCTCGATGTGGGCGCCCATCGCCACCAGCAGCCGCGCGAGGTCCTGGACGTGCGGCTCGGAGGCGGCGTTCCGCAGGAGGGTACGACCCTGCGCCTTCACGGCGGCCATGAGGGCGTTCTCGGTCCCGGTGACGCTGGGCTCGTCGAGAAAGATATCGGCACCCCGGAGATCCTTGCCGAATAGCTCGTAGTTGTCGCCGAGCTCTACTTCGGCCCCCAGCGCCTCGAGCGCGAGGAAGTGCGTGTCGACCCGGCGCCGCCCGATCACGTCGCCACCCGGGGGCGGCAGCGTCACCCGGCCGAATCGGGCCAGCAGCGGCCCGGCCAGGAGAATGGAGGCGCGGATCCTGGCGCAGAGCCGCGGATCAAGCGGTTTGTTCTCGATGGTGCGCGGATCGATCCGGACATGATTCGTCTCGATCCATTCCACCCCGGCGCCGAGTTCAGCGATGATGGCAAGCATCGTCTCCACGTCGCGAATGCGCGGCATGTTGTCGAGCTCAACCGGACCCTCGGCCATGACGGCAGCGGCGATGGCTGGAAGCGCGGCATTCTTGTTGCCGGCAGGGCGCACGGTGCCGCGGAGCGTGGAGCCGCCGCGGATGAGATAGCGTGGGGGCATGGCCAAAGCTCGCCCGGTGTGCCGGGGGCAGTCAAGCGCGAGGGATTCCGAATGGGTCCTGACGGAGGCATACTTCGGGTATGTACACGCTCATGCTGATCCTCCAGGGGGGGGGCGACCCCATGCCAGCCTGGGTCGGTCCCACCATCGCCATCTCGGTCGCAATCGTGGCCGTCGCCTGCGTGGTGGCGTTTGTGGCCGCCACGCTCGCCGCCGTCGCCCTCCGGCACCGTCTCGATGCCATGTCCGATAACCTCAGCGGGCTGCGCCAGGATGTGGCCGGCGTCCTCGAGGGGGCACGGCGAGTGACGGAGGAGGGCGAGTCGATGGTCGCCATGCTCAAGGACGAGGGCGAGGCGTACATCACCACCAGCCGGCGGTTCCGCAAACGGCTCGACCATGGCATCGACCGGTTCTCGGAGCGGGCGGCCGACCTCGACGCCCTGTACGAAGTGGTCCATGAAGAGGTCGAGGACACGGCGCTCCGGTTCGCGAGCGCGCTGCGGACGGCCCGCCTCAGCACGGGCATCATCGCCAAGGTGCTGCGGCGCAGGCGGCGGCGATGACCCTTGGCAGGCTGGCCATGGCGCTCCTCGTCGTCGGTGTGGCGCTGGCCGCCATGCCGGACACGCTCCACGCCTGGACCCCCGGCACCCACATCTACCTCGGTCAAAACGTCCTGGCGAGCACTCACCTCCTCCCGCCGACGGTGGCCGACCTCATCCGGGCCTTCCCGTTCGACTTTCTCTATGGCAACATCGCGGCGGACAGCACGATCGCGAAGAACTTCGCTCCGGTCAGCCGGCACTGCCATCACTGGCACGTCGGCCAGGAAATCCACGACCTGGCGCCGACCGACGCCCTGCGCGCCTTCGGGCTGGGGTACCTGGCCCATCTCGCGGCGGATACCGTGGCGCACAACTACTTCGTGCCACGCCAACTCGCGGTCACCAGCTCGCGCTCCGGCCTCGGCCACGCCTATTGGGAGAGTCGGTTCGAGACCCACCTTGGAGCGGGCTTCGCGCGAACCGCCAAGGAGGTCATCCAGCTCGACCATACGCCGGCCGATGCCCATCTCGACCAGATCATTTCCCCCACCATCTTCAGCGTGCGCACCAACCGCCGCCTCTTCCGCGGCATGGTGCACCTGGTGGAGACGCGCAGCTGGCAGCGGGCATTCCGGATGGCGCGTACCCACAGCCGCTGGGACCTGCCCGAGGAAGATGTCGAGCAGCACATGGCGCTGTCGTACGAGTTCGTGATGGAAATGCTGGGAGACGACCGGCCGCTTGCACGCAGGCTCGATCCGGCGGGGGCGGAACCCCTCAAGGCCGCCCAGCTGCTCCGCCGGGAAGTGCGCGAGAGCCGTGGCGCCGCCGACACCATGCGGGTCCACAAGTTGGCGGATCGTGACTTCGGCCTGCCCCGCAAGCCGGACCTCTCGTACTGGCGAGAACTCTCGACGCCACGTCCGTGGAAGGACGCGACGGGAGGCGAGTCCGATGCGGCCTGACGATCTCGGACTCCCCGACGGGGACGGCGATGGCAAACCCAGCGTCCTGGTCGCCACCAGCACTCCGGTGCTCGTGCGGGTCGAGCCGGTCGATGACGACCGGACTCCGGACGGGTCCGTCTGCCTCGGCACCTTCATCGGGGAGCGACTGGTCGGGCGTCGGGTCGCCCCCAACGAGGCACTGGAAGAACTGCGGGAATTCCACCTGTTCGACGAACCGGTGCACCTCGGACTGGTGGCCTACGAGGATGCCCCCGGACTGCAGTGCCGCCTGCTGGCACTCCTCCCGGCGGATCGGTTCCCGCTCTCCGATGAGGATGACGAAGAGGAAGAGGAAGACACCGAGCCGTGGCGCGCGAGCGTCCCTGTCCCGGAATTCGAACTCGAAGCCGACAGTCCGCTGCAAACAACGGGAGAAACACCGAGCCTGGAGGACGGCGCCGCAGTCCCGGTCTACCTGGGCAATATCGTCCGCCTCTCGCGTGACCGGAAACACCCCGGGGACCTCGCCGCCGAAGCGAGCGACGTCCTGATGACCGTGCTCACCGGGTCGGTTTCTGAGGTGGTGGATCGGGTCCTGGAAGAGCTGTTGGGTGGGGACGATCAGAAGGAGGAAGGACGAGGGACTGAGGACTGAGGACCGAGCGGACGGTAGCGCTCAGCCCTCGGTGAGTTTCTTCTGCAGGATCGGGGTGACGCCCTTGGGATCGGCCTTCCCCCCACTCTTCTTCATCACCTGCCCCACGAAGAATCCGATCAGCTTCGCCTCACCGCCGCGGAACCGCGCCACTTCGCCGGGATGAGCCGCCAACACTTCATCGACCCAGCCCTCGAGTGCGCCGGTGTCCTGGACCTGGACCAGGCCCAACTCCTTGCCGAGCAACCTCGGCGAAGTCATCCGAATCGTCCCCGCCAGTGCTACGATGATCTTTTTTGCACCCTGTTGACTGAACGTGCCATCAGCGACGGCACCGAGGAGTTCAGCAAGCTGCTCGGGCGTGGTGGGAAACCGTCCCTCCGCATTCAACCCTGCCATGACATCCCCCAATACCCACCCCACCACCGACTGGGCCTCTGCCCCCGCCTTGACTGTCTCCTCGAAGTAGTCGGCCACGGCACGTTCGCTTGTGAGTTCCTGCGCGTGATACGCGGAGAGGCCGTACTCCCTTTCGAACCGCGCCCGCCGCGTGTCCGGTAGTTCGGGCAGCGCACGCCGTTGTGCCTCGATGAACTCTTCCGAGAGAACCAGTGGCGGGAGGTCCGGGTCGGGGAAGTACCGGTAGTCGTGGCTGTCCTCCTTCGAGCGCGTCGGCCGCACCGTCCCGTTCGCGGCGTTGAAGAGCAGCGAGACCTGCTCGACCCGTCCACCCGACTCCAGCA
>SPDF01000263.1 GCA_004525055.1 Gemmatimonadales bacterium
AACTCGTGACGACCCTGGCGACCATCAGCGAGTCGCCCACCTGGTAGGCGGCGCCCTTCGGCGGGATGATGCCGATCCGCGCGAACTGATTGGCGGTGGTCGGCGCCTTCAGGTTGACGACCTGCGGGGGATCGACGTTGCCCAGGACCTCGCCGTAGCTCAGCTTCTGGTCTTCCGTGAGGAATCCGGCGCTGTAGAACTCGCCGGGCCGAAGGGGGCGGTAGGCCTTCTCGGCGTAGGCACGCAACTGGGCCTCAGTGCTGGCCTGCGCATCGTAATTGCCGAAGAGCCTCGTCGGGTCGCCCGGGATCGGGCCCGCTGCGCGCGCACCGCCACCGGGAGCCGGCATCGGAGCCTCAGCATAGACCTCAGGCTCGACCGCAGGACGGGGCTCACCTTCCGCAGGGGCGGGCGCGACCTCCACGAGTCCGGGAGCGGCGGCAACTGGCTCGGGTTGGGTCGGGATGACCCCGCCACCGGCGCCAGACAACTGGAGCACCTCGTCAGGGTAGATCCAGTGCGGATCCTCGATGACGGCGGTATTCAGCTTGTAGATCTGGGGCCAGGTGAGCGGGTCACCGAAGTACGTCTTGGCGAGATCCCAGAGGGTGTCGCCCTTCCGGACCGTGTGCGTCTCCGGAACGGAGACGTTCTGGGCAGAGGCGATAGCCGGGACGCCGGCCAAAAGGCTGGCGGCCAAGAGAGCCCTCACGGAGAACTGCCCCGTCGACGCATTGCGCATAGCCATGGGTGTCCTTGTGGTGTAGAGGCGCTTCGGTTTCCGGAAAGGGTTGCGGTGATTTGCAACGCAACACCGGGCGGTCGGCCAGCCCGCTCGCCCACAATGTAACACGTTGCGGGACAAAAGCTAAGAGGTCCGGACCTACTCCACTTCCTGAGCGGCGGAAGCGACTGGCCCGAACAAAAAGCAAGAGCTGTGCCCTCCCCCAGAAAAGAGGCGGCCGATGGCAGGGGGAAGCCCCCGAGCCACCGGCCACTGTGCACCTTGGTTCCCAGCCAGGCTAGAAGGGCAGGTCGTCGTCCCCTCCGTCGAGGGCCTCGGGGAAGTCCTCGAAGGACTCATCCTTCTTGGGGGCGGAGGCCGCGGCCCCGACCTTCGAGGCGCCGTAGGAGTCGTCCGACGAGGCGCCCCCCCGTCCGCCAAGGAGGATCAGTTCACGGCCGTTGATTTCGGTGGTGTACTTGGTCTGCCCCTCGCGGTCCTGCCAGGTCCGGTACTCGATGGCGCCCTCGACGTAGACCTTGTCGCCCTTCTTGCAATACTTCTCGGCGATGTCGGCCAGCTTGCTGAAGTTGGTGTTCCAGAAGATGACCCGGTGCCATTCCGTCTTTTCCTGCTTGTCGCCGCTCTTACCGGTCCACTGGCGGCTGGTGGCAATCGAGAGGGTGGCCACGCGAGAGCCGTTGTTGGTGCTGCGCACCTCCGGATCAGCCCCCAGATTCCCGATCAGTTGGACCTTGTTCAGACTCCGACTCACAATGACCTCCCACGCATCAACAGGGTTCGGGACTGCGGACAGCGGTACGCTACTGCCCCTGACAGTCCAAATCTACACCAATGCCGCGCCGTCACCATCATTTGAACGCACGGGAGCCATCAACAGCCGAAGCACCAGCGCGTCCTCATCGGGATGCCGATAGTAGCCCCGCCGACGGCCCTCAGTCTGAAATCCCCGCCCGGCATAGAGCGATTGCGCGACGATGTTGGACGCCCGAACCTCGAGAAACACCTCTGACCCGCCGCGCGCCCGAACCGCCGCGAGCCCAGCATCCAGAAGTTCCGCGCCGAGTCCCCGTCCACGGAGTTCTGGCACGACGGCGAGGTTGAGCACCTCCGCCGTCCCGAGGATCTCCCGGGCGAGAAAATAGGCGATTGGCTCCTCGGCATCGGTCATGACCAATCCGACCGTGCCGGGAAGCCCGAACACCTCGTGAAACCCCTCCAGAGGCCAGGGGTCCGAGAAGCAGCGACGCTCGATGGCGGCTATCGCCGCCGCGTCAGCTGAGGTGGCCGGGCGAATCGGGAAGTTTCTGCCCATGATCCCGTTCCCACTTGGCCTGCGCCTCGGCCGGACGCCCGTACCGGGGCTCCCACCCAGCCGGATCGGCAACCATCGTGACACCATCGCGCCGCGCGGCGAGTGCGAGGAGCGCCCCGGCGGTGGCCACCCCGCGTACGGTCCGGGGATGGCGACCTGACTGCCACTCGGCGAGGCGTTCGGCCAGTCCTTCCGGAACGATGCCACAGAGTACGTCGGGGACCGGGCAGTCGGCAAGCAACCGTTCCGGCAGCCAGACGGTCGGTTCCTGCAGCACCTCGAGCCTCCCCTCCGGGAACCGGTACTCCGCCGCATACACCTCGCCCCGAAGCGCGTTCACCACCGCGAGCACGCGCTCCTCCGGTAAGGGTGCGGCCGCCCAAGCGATGGCCGCCAGCGCCGGCGTGGTGTGAAACGACATTCCGTGGGAACGCACCAGTGCCTTGGCGACCGCGGCGCCGACCCGCAGCCCGGTGAAACTCCCCGGGCCGTCGCCGAGGACGACGGCCTCAAGCACGGAGAGCTCCACGCCAGCCTGTCCCAGTGCCTCATCGATCAGCCGGGGCAAGGCGCCAGCATGCCTGCGTGCCCCTTCGAGGCTGACCTCCGAAAGCACCTGGCCCGGGTGCCCCACCGCGACGGAGGCACGGTCCGACGAGGTCTCCAGGGCCAGCCACATCAGAACGACTCCAGGGCGCGGCGGCCCGGATCGTCGAGATGCGTCAGCCGGAACCGCATGGTTGGCTCGGGCACCCAGGCACCCGCCTTTTCGGGCCACTCGATCAGCACCGCATCGCCTTCATCGAGCAACGCCTCCCAATCGAGGTCGGCGGCTTCCTCTGGATCTTGCAGGCGGTAACAGTCGAGATGGAAGACGGGCCCTCGACGTCCCGGATACCGATGAACCAGCGAATAGGTGGGACTGGTGGCCGACGACACAACACCGAGTCCTCGTGCGATGGCGCGGATGAAGGTGGTCTTGCCGGCACCGAGGTCGCCCTCGAAGAGGAGGATGGCGCCAGCGGGGAGGCTCTGTCCGAGCTCCTCACCCTCCGCCACGAGCTGGGTCTCGGTCAGCTCGCGCATCAGGCAAACCTCCGGCGCCGGCCACCCTCGCGCCGGACATCGGGGGCGCCGAGGGCCTTGAGGTCGTTGACCTGATCGCGGAGGAGCGCGGCGATTTCGAACTCGAGATTGGCGGCCGCTTCCTTCATCTGCTGCTCCAGCGCCGCGATGGCTTTCGCGCGGGCCGCCGGGTCGTGCAGGTCCTCCCGCACCAGCGACCCCGC
>SPDF01000349.1 GCA_004525055.1 Gemmatimonadales bacterium
GTGTCCAGCGCGACGGCCCGGTCATACGCTTCGGCGGCCTCACGATAGGCGCCGACCCGGAGGAGGCGCTCTCCCTGCAGGAACTCCTTGGTGGCGGGCAGGGAAGCGCTGGTGGCAGTCGCCACCTTCTTGATGCGGTCGGAGGCGCCGGACATCGTACTCGAGAGCAGGTCCACGGCCAATCCGTCGATCACCTCGAAGAGCTGATCGGGCCGGCCTTCCGCCGTGGCACGCACTGGTGCGGCGTCCGGTCGGTCGGTGTCGTGCAGGTAGGCGATGAGCTGGAGGCGCCCACCTGCCTCCAGGATTTCTCCCGTGACATACCGCCCCGCGTGGAGCTGCACGGCGGCCCTCTGCACCGCCACCGGGTCGGCAATGTCAATCTGCATCGTGCTGACGAGCGAGATGACTACCCGCGGGTTCACGGCGCTCAGCGGATCGGCGCCGTCGAGTTTGGCGCTCATCAGGTCGACCATCCCCTCGCCGAGATAGTCGAGCTCGGGATTGCCGCGAACGGTAAAGGGGAGAACGGCAATGAGATCGGGCGACAGTGGACCACCGGGTGCTGCGTTCCGCAGGAAGAAGTAGCTGGCGACGACGGCAATCACCACCGCGGCTGCTACGAGGCCGCGCCGAAGCGCTGCTGAGAGCCCCCCTCGTGGTGCGGTGGGAATCGTGACCGTGGATCCCGATGCTGTTGTGTCTTGCAGTGCAGCGATGAACTCGTCGGCGGTCGGGTACCGGTCGGCGGGTGCCTTGGCCATGACACGGGTGAGGGCGCGTTCCACGTGGGGTGGCACCGTCTCCCGCACCACGGAAATGCGCGGCACCGGCTCCATCAGCCGCTTGGCGATGATGGCCTGCGCCGAGGGGCCGGTATAGGGGGGCTCGCCCGCCAGCATTTCGTAGAGGACGGAGCCGAGGGCGTAGAGATCGCTTCGGCCGTCGAGGTCGGACTCGCCGGCAGACTGCTCGGGGCTCATGTAGTGCGGCGTGCCGACGGCCATCCCGGTCTGGGTGAGCGTCTCGCCACCGGCGGCAGTGACCGCCTTGGCGATCCCGAAGTCGGCGACCATCGCGTGGCCGCCCTCAAGGAGGATGTTCTCGGGTTTGATGTCGCGGTGAATGATGCCGCGGGAGTGCGCGTAGCGGAGCGCGTCGGCGACTTCACGCGTGATCTGGAGCGCGTCCTCGATGGGGAGTTGCTTCTCGCGGTCGAGTCGATCACGGAGACTCTCGCCCTCGACGAGCGGCATGACATAGTAGAGAAACAGCCCTTCCCCGCTTTCCTGCTTCCCCGCCTCCCCGCTGTCATAGAGCGGCAGGATGTTTGGGTGATGCAGCCCCGCTGTCGTCTCGATTTCCCTGAGGAACCGATCCCCCCCCAGCGCCGCGGCAAGCTCCGGCTTCAGGACCTTGATGGCCACCTTCCGCTTGTGCTTGAGATCCTCCGCCAGGTACACCGTGGCCATGCCGCCCCGCCCGATTTCGCGCTCGATGGTGTAGCGGTCGGACAGGGCCGCGGTGAGGCGGGGGAGTGGGTCAGGCATCAAGTATCCAAGTATTGTGTCTCGTCATTGCCTCGTCTCTCACTTCTTCTGCTCCCGCTCATACACCAGCCGGTCGAACAGGTTGTTTATGACGATCAGCGTGGATTGCGTGGTGCCGCCGCGGATCATCACGAAGTGCTGCCCGTCGGGCGCAGGATCGTACTCCCGGGAGTTGGTCGCACGCAGGAACGCGCCGGTGAACAGGGCGCGACGGCCCGTGACCGCGAAGGTGGGAGACAGGGAGACGGTCGCGGCCATCAGGCTGTCCCCGGTGCGGTAATACAGCTCACCTCCGTCGCGTGACCAGGCCGGCTCCGTCCCTCCCAGCAGGGAGACCGACACGCGTCCCCCAGGGCCGGGATAGGGCCGGACGTACACCTCCATCCGGTCCGCCTCGTCCGACTGATAGGCCAGCCAGCGGCCGTCCGGGGAGAGGGTCACCTCTGACTCGTTAAAGGAGGCGGGCATATTCATGCGCGAGGCCGGAGCGGAATCGAACGTCAGGGTCCGAATACCGTCGTTCCCGCTGCTATACTCCTGGAACACCACGCTCCGCCCGTCGGGCGTGACGCTCCCCGCGATCCTGCCTCCATTCGCCACGTAGAGGCTCTCGGCCTGCTCGCTCCCGTCCGCCGCGATCCACCAGAGGTCGGAATTGCTCGAGTAGACCACGCGCCGGCCATCCGGGGTCCAGATCGGGAGATCGCTGAGACCGTCGGTGGTCAGCCGGGACCACGACCGTTGCGCGCGATCGAAGACCCAGACATCGCGCCCGGGACCGTCGGTTACCCTGATCGCTACCGCGATGCGGCGGCCGTCCGGCGAGAAGCGTGGATTGTCGAACGCCCGCGGCTCGCTTGCCAGCGGAGTCGCCTGCCCTGCCCGCGACACGAGCATCAATTGGCGCAGGGCACTGGCCCCCGACTGTGGGTAGGCAATGGATCCCGAGGCCGACAC
>SPDF01000145.1 GCA_004525055.1 Gemmatimonadales bacterium
CGCTGCACCATGGAATTGTCCGGGAATTGCGCGATCAATTGCTGGAGCACGGTGCGCGCCGAGTCGGGCTGCCCCATCGCCAAGTACACATCGCTCCGGAGCATGCCCACCTGCAGCGCCATGCGGGCGTTGTCGGCTGGGACCTGCACCCGGTCCAGAGACGCCATCGCCGCGGATGGGTCGTGCAAGTCGACCAGCTGCGAGCGCGCAGCGAGCAGTTGCACGCCGAAGTCGTCCGGCATCTGCCGGAGGAGTTCTTCGGTGAGGCGCGCGGCGCTGACGGTGTCGCCCGCCTGACGATCCGCCTGGGCTCCATGGTAGAGTCCGGCGACGAGTAGGTGTTCCACGTCTGCCGGATTCCCGGAGCGGGTCCCGACTCCGCCGGCGTAGGCGTAGACGACCTCTCCCCCGTGCTCTGCCGCCTCGAAGAGGAAGAACGCCGCGACGAGCCCCGTCACCGCAGAACCGACGAGCGCTGCCTTCCGGGCCTTCTCTCGCTTCCCGACCGCCAAGGCCAGGAGCTCGAAGCCGGCGACCACCAGGAAGAGATTGCGGGCTCGCTCCCCCAGCTCCTCGTGATCCTGCACTGCGGTCCTGGCGCCGGGGATCCGCTCCGCGGGCTGGTGCGCTTCGTCGCCGGAACGGGCCGCGAGCACCCCCGCGGCGGCGGCCGCCAGAAGCGTGACCGTTGCCGCGGGTTTGATCCACTCGATCTTCACGACGAGCGAGAGAATGCGAAGCCCAACGCCGACGAAGCCGAGGACGATGATGAAGTGGACGATTTGTGGATGAAAGGAGGCGATGTTGGGCATCTGGGCCTTTTCGGGAAATTGAGAGGCGATGCGGTCCTGGACGACCGGACCCCTGAATCATAGGAGATTGCGCGGTGGGCCGTAAGTCGGTGTGTACTAGCCGGCGTCCAGCGCTCGGCGGTAGGCGTCCGCCGTCTGTCGGGCGGTGCGCTGCCAGGTGAACGTCTCGGCGCGCGCCATGCCGGCCACGGCGAGGGCGGCGCGACGAACCGGATCGTCGAACAGCGCGCCAATGGCGCCGGCCAGTGCGGCGGCGTCCATCGGTTCCACCAGCACTGCTGCGTCACCCGTGACTTCCGGGACCGAAGTGGCCCGGGCTGCGATGACTGGACAGCCCGCCTTCATGGCTTCGAGCACCGGAAGCCCGAACCCCTCGAAATACGACGGGAAGACGAAGATGTCTGCGGCGGAATATGTGGCCACGAGCTGGTCTTCGGAGAGACCGGGGAGGTACCGTACATGGCGCTCGAGGCCATGGCGGGCGATTCGCTTGCGGGTGCGCGAGCTGGGCCCGCCAACCCGGAGCAGGAGGAGGTCCGGGCGCTCCTGCACCAGCATGGCGATCGCGTCGAGCAGTGTCTCCACGTTCTTCCGGCGCTCCTCGCTCCCGACATGGAGGAGTACGGGCCGCCCCAGATCAATGCCGAGCGCGACTCGGCTCGCTCCACGGTCGCGCGGCTCGATCGACGGGCTCACGCCGTGATGCACAACGCTGGTTCTCGACTCCGGGTAATCATACGTCGACAGGAAATCCTGCCGAGAGTACTCCGACGCGAAGATCAATCCCTTGGCCAGCCGCAGGAAGGGGAAGTGCCGGCGGCGCAGCCAGGTGGAGAGTCCGGGATGGTTGGCGCCCAGCCTCAGTGCGATGAGGTCCTGCACGGTGACTACCGCGGGCGCGGCATGCCGCACGCCGGCTCCCATCATCTGGCTCGAGAAATGGTAGAGGTCGTACCCCGATGGGACGCGTCGGGGAAAATGAAGAAGGGAATTGAGGAGGTAGGCGCTGCCGAATCCGGTTTGCTTGGCCCATCGAGGTCGGGGCTGGACGGTGATGGTCGAACCATCGCGCGCGTCGTCGGGGGAGCGCCATACGCGCGGGTTCACCGGGCCGGGCATGTTCTGGAGCAATAGATCGACGTGAACGGGCGGTGGGTCGAGTGCGCGGAGGGCGTAGTCGAGTTCCAGGGTGTACCGACCGATGCCGCCGCGGGTGGGATGGTCGTTGACCAAGAGGACTCGGGGAAGAGTCACTTGGAGTGTGTGGGCACCGCACGTGCGCGCGGCGTCACCCAGCTGGCTCAGGTTGCTTCACCGCGCGCCCCACGAGAATGGTGATGTTATCGCTGCCGCCGTCCGCCAGCGCATCTTCCAGCAATTGCTCGCACACCTGTTGCGCCGACGTCATGGTCCGAAGCCGTTCCGCGATCTTGTCGTCGGACACGTGCTTGGTCAGCCCGTCACTGCACAACAGGAAAATCTGGTTCCACACGCTTTCGACGCGGATCACCACCGGCGCCGTCTGGTGACCCCCGATGGCACTCGAGAGGACGTGCGCCCAGCGGGTCCGTGGGGCATCGGCGCGGGTCAGCACACCCTGATCGACAAGCTCCTGGGCCATCGTCTGGTCGCGGGTGACTTGCGAGAGGACGTTATCCCGCATCAGGTAGCAGCGGCTGTCGCCGAGTTGGAGTAGGTAGGCCCAGGGCCAGACGCCGAGGAAGAGGGTGAGCGTGGTGGCCATGTTCCGACCGCTGGGATTGGTCTTGGCGCGCTCGACCACCCGTGCGTGGGTTTGCATCGCGGCGTCCTGGAGCGCCTGGGCGAATTCCTGATCGGCCGACGCGTCCGCCGTGTAGTACGCTCGCATGCTCTGCGCCACATACTCGGTGATCCCTTCAACCGCGAGACGGCTCGCTTCCTCCCCGTGCGCGCTTCCGCCGACGCCGTCGGCCACCATGGCGAGGAAGGCGAGTCGCTCCGTCGCCGGCCAGCGGCTGCCGTCCGGGAGGCTGGTGCGGTGGATCTGGACCTGCCGCTTGAGCGAGGCGATGAGGAAATGGTCCTGGTTGGCCTTGCGCACGCTCCCGGTGTGCGTCAGGCCGAATACGTCGACTTCCTCATCGGTCGGCTTGCGCGTCGAGGGGCTCCCCGGCGGCACCTCGAAGGATGGGCTCATCTGGTTCCCCTCCCTTGTTCGCTCAGGGCGTACCGCCCGCAGCGATGGCTCCACTCCCGATGGTCCGGGCAAGGAATCGGTCGGCCACTTCCTGGATCATCTTAAAGCTCGCGAAGTTGTACGCTGCTCCATGGCGCCCGGGCGGATAGATCCGCAACTCGGCGTCGACGCCGGCATCGGTCGCAGCCGTGAGGAACTGCATCGTGTTCACCGGGTGCACGTTGTCATCCATCATTGAGTGGATGACGAGGAGCTTGCCCTTGATGCGGCCGGCGCGCGGGTTCACGGCGGAGCTGTCGTAGCCAGCGGCGTTGTCGGGGAGCACGTCCATGTACCGCTCGGCATAGATCGTGTCGTACAGGCGCCAGTCGCTGACCGCCGAGTTGGCGATGCCCGACGCAAACACCTCCGGATACGCCGCCATTGTGTAAAGAACGCTGTACCCACCGTAGCTGGTGCCGACAATGGCGATCCGGCTGCCGTCCACGAATGACTGTTTGGCCAGCCACTGCGCAGTCTCCGCGAAGTCCATCGCCTCGTACTTGCCGAGGTGTTGGTAGACCTGCTTCATGAATGCACGGCCGTAATTGTTGGAGCCGCGATTGTTCAAGCCCACCACGATGTACCCCTGCTGGGCCCGCCACTGATCCATGCCGTTGGACGCGAACCGATCATACACCTGCTGGGAGCCTGGGCCGCCGTAGATGTCGAGGATCACGGGGTACTTCTTTGATGGGTCAAAGTCGGGTGGCTTGATCATCGAGCCATCCAGCTTCTGGCCATCCGACGTGGTGAACTGGAACAGCTCGACCGGGGAATAGGCGTAGGTGGACATCCACGTGGTGACGGCGGCGTTGTCCTCCAGCTGCTTGAGCATCTTGCCGCCGGTGGCCCAGAGCTCGACCTGACGCGGCTGCGATGTGGACGACCACCGGTCGATGTAGAACCGGGCGTTGGGCGCCATGTCGATGGCGTGGGTGCCGGTCGTCGTCGTCAGCCGCTTCTTTCCCTTGCCATCAAACCGGATGGCGTAGAGCTGCCGTTGGAGTGGGGAGTCCTCTGTGGAACTGAAATAGACCATCTTCTTGGCCGGGTCGGTGCCCTCGATGCGCGTCACGGTGTAGGCACCGCTGGTGACCTGGTTGATCAGCTTTCCCGAATAATCGTAGCGGTAGACGTGCTGCCAGCCGTCCTGGTCCGAAATCCAGAAGAACTCCCTGCTGCCGGCGGGGAAGGTCATCATGTCCTGGATGCCAGCGTAAAAGTCGAACACGTCGAGCCAGGTGTCGCTGGTCCAGGTCCGCACAAGCCGACTCCCGGCGTCGTTCACGTTGAAGAAGAAGAGCCGGAGGGTGTTCTGCTTCCGGTTCAGTTCGAGCACCGCCAGGGTGTCGGGGGCGCTGGTCCAGTACATCCGGGGGATGTAGAAATCGCCGATGGCCCTGGTATCGAGCCAGACCTGTTTGCCGGTCGCCACGTGCACGACGCCGATCCGGACCTTCGGGTTGGAATCTCCGGGTTGCGGAATCCGCAGTTGATCCCATTCCGGATGGGCGCCCTCGTAGTTGGACAGTTGGACGAACGGCTCGGCGCTCTCATCGACCTGCCAGTAGGCCATGTGCCGGCTGTCGGGAGACCAGTTCCACGCCTGCGCCATTCCGAACTCTTCCTCGTACACCCAATCGAAGCGGCCGTTGTGCAGGGTCTCGGTGGCACCGGTAGTCAGGCGCTTGTCGGCCTTGGTGCCGAGGTCCCGGACGTAGAGCTCCCCTCCGAGTTCGTATCCGAAGAGGGCCCCATTGGGGGAGAGCTCGCCTGTCTGCGCGCCCTTCGCGGCGAGTTGCATGGACTTGTCGGCCAGCGAATAGACAAAAAAGTCGGACGTACCTGAGCGCCGGTAGATCTGTTTGAACCGGGTTTGGAAGATGAGGTGCTTCGAATCCTGCGCGAACTGGAACGACCGGTAACTGAACGGGGCCGTAGTGTCCGGGAAGGTGACGCCCTCGGCAGAGAAGAGCAGGGTGTCGCTGCCGGTGGCGGGATCGGTCGCGCGAATCTCCTCGCCGTCCGTTCCGCGAATCGTGTAGGAATAGCGGTTGCCACCATCGATCCAGTTCACGCTCCGGGGCCCCGATCGGCCCGACATGGCGCCGGACGCCTGCAACGCCTCGGTGAGATTGGCAAAAGTTTTCTTGTCCTGGGCCTGGCCAGCGGCTGTGAGCAGGGCGGCGGAGAGAAGCGCGAGGCAGAGCGTCCGAGAGCGCATCGAAGTCCAAGTCCTGTGAAGAGGTGAAGGGGGTACCCCTGAAGGTACGCGCGCCGGGAGGTTGTGCAATACGGGTTCTGGA
>SPDF01000233.1 GCA_004525055.1 Gemmatimonadales bacterium
CCGACGTGCGGCGGATTGCCGGTGAGCATCTCGTAGAGCACGCTGCCGAGCGAGTAGACGTCGCTCCGCGCGGTGATCTCCTTCTCCGCCGTGGCCTGCTCCGGGCTCATGTAGTGCGGAGTGCCGAGGCTCATCCCCGTCTCGGTCATCCGCCCGCCGGCCGCGGCACTCAGCGCGAGCGCGATGCCGAAGTCGGCCACCATCGGGCGGCCGTCGTGCAACAGGATGTTCTCCGGCTTGATGTCGCGGTGGATGACGCCGTGCCGGTGCGCGTAGTCCAGCGCGTCGGCTACGGCGGCGGTGATGTGGACCGCCTCGTCGATGCCGAGCTGGGTCTCGCGGTCGAGCTTGGAGCGGAGTGTCTCGCCGTCGATGAACGGCATGACGTAGTAGAGAAAGCCGTCGGCGGTACCGGAGTCGAACAAGGGGAGAATGTGCGGATGCTGCAGCGCCGCGGTTGTCTTGATTTCCACCACGAAGCGATCGGCGCCGATGACGGCCGCCAATTCCGGCTTCAGGACCTTGAGCGCCACCTTGCGGTCGTGCTTCAGGTCCTCGGCGAGGTACACCGTGGCCATGCCGCCCTGCCCGAGCTCCCGCTCGATGCGGTAGCGGTCGGCGAGTGCGGCGACGAGGCGGGGGAGGGGGTCGGTGCTCACGCTACTTCTTCCCCATCTTCGCCTTGAGCTCTGTGAACCAGTTGTCAATCACCACGATTTGCCCAGCGCCCGGCGCCTGGTTCACTGCCGCAAGCCGGGTCATGATGAATTGCTGATCGTCAGGTGTGAGGTCGTACCTCGGCACGATGGAAGACGAGCTCAGGCCGCCCCCGAGCGGGAAGAGCCGCCGCGGCGCGCCGGGGGAGAACGTCGATCCCGGCGGCGTAGGGACCACCATCATGTCGCCCGACGGAGCCTCGAAGAAGAGTTCCCGTCCGCTGCGCGACCAGCGGGCGGCAATTCCACCTGTCGTAGAAACCTGCCAGCGCCCACCGGCGGTGTTCGGGAACGGTCGCACGAAGATTTCGTAACGTCCCGATTCATTGGAGGAGTACGCCAGCCACTTCCCGTCGGGCGAGAGCGCGGCGCCTTCCTCGTGAAACCGACCGGTGAGAAGTGGTGTGGCGACGGTGTCGCGCCCCGGACGGACGCCGTAGATGTCCCGGTTCATGCTGTCGCCCACGATTCGGTAGATGAGCCATTGGCCATCCTTCGACATCGACGCCTCGGCGATCGGCCGGCCGGGCATCCGCCAGACCAATTCGGCGGTCGCGCTGCCATCGGCCTTCTTCTTCCAGACCGCTTGCGAGGCTGTATCCGTAATCGCCGTGTAGATCACCGACTGCCCGTCCGGCGTCCAGCGCGGGCGGTAGGCGGTCTGGGTCTCGAAGGTCAGCCGCGTGAGGGGGCCTTCCGGCAGTTGCTTGACCCAGATGTCTGGCGACGCGGTGCCGACGATGTCCATCGCGACCCGTTGTCCGTCCGGAGAGAGGCTGAGCGATGGGTTGGCGGAGGGGTTGTAGGTGACCGGCGGGTCGAGCGGTGTGATGACTCCGCCCCGGCTCACCATGACCAGTTCCGCCACGCCACCGCCCTCCGACGCCAAGCCTGGGACGTACGCCAGCGTCGCGCCGTTGCGGGACAGCGCGATGTCGGCGGAGCCGAACGGCTTGGTCATGACACCCTCGAACAGGGGCACGGCGGGCCCCGTCAATTCGAACTTGTCCTCGTCAAAGGGCGCGGCGAGCACCGCGCCGTCGGCACGCAGGTAGATCAGGTACCCGGGAGCTACATACCGGGGCAAGAGTCCCTTGGTGAGAATGTGGCGTTCGCGCGTCTTGAAGTCATAGGCAACGATGTCGAAGTCGTTCGGGTCGAGGTTGTGCCGGGAGCGATAGACCAACCCCTTGCCGTTCGGCAGCGCGTCCGGCCAGGCATGTCCGATCTCGTTCGTCGCCGTGTCCAGCGGAATCGCGAGTTCGGGCGTGCCGCCGTCCGCCTGGATCCGGCTCAGCCCACCGGGCGAATCGAAGTAGATCCACCCGTCGGGGCCCCATGCCCCTCCACCCCCCGAACCGGTTCCGGGGGAGGCGAGCATGATCGGGGGCCCGCCGGTTACCGGGACCACCTTCAGCTCCACGTTGAGCGTTGACGAGTACGCGATGCGCTCACCATCGGGGGAAAAGAAGGGGCTGTGCGCGCCGATGGTCCCGGGAAGCGCCGTGGCCTCAAGCCGGTTTCGCTCGCGGACCCAGAGTTGATCGCCCCCGTCGCCCGGCCCGACATAGACCATGCGACTGCCATCGGGTGAGAACGAGACGTTGACGCCGAGCACACCCTGACGCATCGCCTGATCGGCCGGGAGCCCCATGCTGTAGCGGATAACGGGCGGCACCGGCTTGGGTCGCAGCCATCCCCATGCCGCAAGTGCGGCCAGCACGACCACCGCGCCAGCAAGCGCATTGATCACCTTGCGCACCCGCGCTCGGCCGCCCAGCGATCCGCCGCCCGCGGCACTCACCACCGTGCTCCGCGAGGCGTAGTTGGTATCGGCCAAGGCTGCTGCAAACTCCGCCGCCGTGCTGAATCGATCGGCCGGCAGCTTCTCGAGCGCGGTGAGTACCGCTCCTTCCACCTGCGGCGGGATGGTGTGTCGCTGGCTGGTCATCGAGCGAGGGCTCTCGGTCACCACCCGCGCCACGATGGCCTGCGCGGTGGAGCCGGTGAACGGCGGGTCCCCCGTGAGCATCTCGTAGAGCACGCAGCCCAATGCATAGACGTCCGAACGCGCGGTAATCTCTCGCTCGCCCATCGCCTGCTCGGGGCTCATGTAGTGCGGCGTGCCGAGCGACATACCGGTCTCGGTCATGCGGCTGCCGGCGGTGCTCACCGCCAGCGCGATGCCGAAGTCGGCCACCAGCGCGCTCCCATCATGGAGCAGGATGTTCTCGGGCTTGATGTCGCGGTGGATGATGCCGTGGCGGTGGGCGTAGTCGAGCGCGCTAGCCACCTCGGTGGCAATCCGTACCGCGTCGTTCACCGGTAGCTGCTTCTCGCGGCTGATCCGGTCGCGGATCGTCTCCCCCTCCACGTAGGGCATCACATAGTAGAGGAGGCCGTCGGCATCGCCTGAGTCGATCAGGCCGAGGATGTGCGGGTGCTGCAGATTGGCGGTGGTCTTGATCTCGCTGAGGAATCGATCGGCGCCGATGACCGCGCCGAGTTCGGGGCGGAGCACCTTGATGGCGACCTTGCGGTCGTGCTTGATATCCTGGGCCAGATAGACCGTGGCCATGCCACCCTGACCCAACTCGCCTTCGAGGGCATAGCGGTCTGCGAGGAAGGCTGTCAGGCGGGATAGCGGATCAGACAATCGAGAACTCCGAATTTGACTATTGTCATTGCGAGGCCACGCCGTGGCCTCCTCGCAATGACCGAAGAACTCCCCACTGCACATGTCGCTCTAGCGACACCAGCCGAAAGCCGGCTTTAGCCGGCGGCAGGGGGGGCAAACCTGAAAATACCTATCCCCTTAGATTGCCTCTCAAGTCGAGGGAGGGCAAGGGGCCAAGTTGAGGAGCTTCAAGCCCTTGCGTCTGATTCCTTGTC
>SPDF01000077.1 GCA_004525055.1 Gemmatimonadales bacterium
CCTCGGTCACCTGGGTGGTCTTCAGCGCCCTCGGGCAGCGGAGCGCCGAGGCGCGGCGCGGCGCGGCACGCTTTCTCCGCGATTCGGTGAAGAGCCGCGTGGTGCTCCACGCATACCGGGATGGCTTCTTCCCGACGGAGTGGCCGCAGATCAAGGAAACATTCGAAGCGCTGCGCACAGAAATCGAGCCCGATCTGATCTTCACCCATTTCCGGGAGGATCGGCACCAAGACCACCGTGTGCTCTCCGACCTGACCTGGAATACCTTTCGTGATCACCAGATCCTGGAGTACGAGATCCCCAAATGGGACGGGGACCTGGGCCGCCCGAATGTGTATGTCCCCCTCTCGCTCGCGCTCGCCCGCCGAAAGGTGGCTGGATTAATGGCGGTATTCGCCACGCAACGGTCCAAGCGCTGGTTCTCAGAGGAGACCTTTCGCGCCCTGCTCCGGCTCCGTGGCATTGAAGCCGGAACGGAGTGGGCGGAAGGATTCCACGGGAGGAAGGTCGTGGTCGCGTAGCCCATGCCACGCCTCCAGCGCCACCTCGGGTACACTATTGCCTCGGCAGGCCTCCTGCTCATTGGCGCCCTTACCCTCCTCCCAACGCCAGGAGAAGCCGAACGCGCCGCCGCGACGCCGCTCACGTGCATCATCTGCGGCGATCTTGGTGGTGTGGATTTCCTCCTCAACATCCTGCTGTTTGTGCCGCTCGGTCTCGGCCTCGCTCTGGCCGGCTTCTCGTGGCGCCGAGCCGTCGTCCTCGCCGTAATCACCACATGCATCATCGAGCTGCTCCAGATGAAGGTGATAACGGGTCGTGACGCCAGCTTGGGCGATATCCTGGCCAACACCATCGGCAGCGGCTTGGGCGTGCTTCTCGCTTCCTACTGGCGTGGAATCGTGTTGCCGAGCCCCCGCACTGCAAGGCTCCTGGCATTGCTGGATGCCGTTATCCTTGTGGGGGTATGGACCGGAACCGCGTGGGGGCTTGGGGTCTCTATCCCCCAAGGGGGAAGGTGGTTCGGTGCCTTGTCGCCGGAGCTGGGCAACTTCGAGCAGTTTCGCGGACGCGCACTCTCGGGAACCGCTGGCGGGGAGCCATTGCTGCCGGGCGCCGTACTCGACCAGCACCGGATCGAGGACGCCTTCAATGCGAGGCCGCAGCTAGCCTTCCGGGCGGTCCTGGCCACACCGCCGCCTGGGCTCGCACCGATCGCAATTCTCATCGACGATTGGCACGGCATTGTTTCACTGATTGGCCAGGAGCATGAGGATCTCGTATTTGGAGTCCAGATGCGGGCTTCGATCTTGAGGCTGCGCAATCCGACTGCGGTATTGCCCGGAGGACTGGCCGGGCACACCGGGGACACCGTTGCTGCCGAAGGTACCCTCCAAAACGGCGCGTTTGAGTTGAGGTCCCGGAATGGCAACCACCTGCTGAGTCGAACTATTCCTCTGAGTGCGAGCTGGGGGTGGAGTCTTGTCACTCCCTGGAACTCACGGTACGATGAATACACGAGGCCGCTCACCACAGTATGGATTCTTGGACTAGTTGCAGTGCTTGCGTATTGGGCGACTCTCGCCGGTGGGATTGGATGGACCATCTTGCCAGTCACGATCGCCGCCATGTTGGCCGCCGTACCCTATGCCGCAGGCCTCCCACCCTCTCACTGGAGTGAGTGGGTGGCCGCGGTGGCGGGAATCACCCTCGGGTCGGTCGTCGCCATGACGGCCCGCCGCGCCATCGCACAGGCGGAAGCAGCTGAGTGACCCTCCATTTCCGCCGGCGCATCCTGCTGGCGCTCAACGCGCTCGGCGCCGTGCCCACCCCAATCGCCATCTTTGGATGGGTACGCACCATCCGAACCAATGCCCCGCCATAGCCGCTCGCGCTGCCTACGCCCGCCTACCTGGCCTCATTGAACCAATCTCTGTGGGACCCCATCGCATTGACCAGGATAGCCGCCTCCTGCCCCCCGGCGGCATGATACGGACCGGCGACGCGCCTTCCACCGATACCCCTGGCTCCATGGGGGTGACGTAGTGGCCGCGGCGGAGAGAGACGGGAGAAACCAGCTCTCGGTACACGATCATCTCCGCGATCCCAAGCGCTCTATAGACCAGGAAGGCCCAGCACAAAAAGAGCCTTGGCCCGCCCGTCGACACTCCCTGAGCATCGCCGCCAAGGTGCCCTCAAAACTGCCAATAGAGGAATTCACTCTTCCCGCCGAGATGGAGCGCGACGACGAAGGCCACAATTGACATCACAATGACCCAAATGAGAGTGGGACGCCAAACCAGTTCCCTGCCGCCGAGACCCGGTGCTCGCCAGCCCGTCCGAAAACCGAGCGCAGGCTCGTACGGAGCGAGGAGTTGGAGTGTATTCGGGCAGGCGAACACGATGGCGCCCAGCCCAACGATCCACAAAAACAGTGGCTTGAACTCGTAGTACGCGCCGAGGACCTCCGTCGGCCCGGCGCTCTGGACCCACTCCGGCAGACGCCCCAGCCGGTCGTAGAGTGGCGCCGGCAACGCCACGCCGAAGCCCCCGAACAACCCCTTGAGCAGCACCACTGCGGACTGCACCGTGGGAGACCGGAAAAGCACCATGGCCGCGGCCACACAAACGAAAGTCAGCACGACACCCGCGGGACGCATGATCCGATCGTACAGACCGCGATCAGGCCACAGCCTCCGCACCACGAGTCGCCATCCGTGGTTGACGGTGAGGTAGACTCCGTGCACAAAGCCCCAGGCAATGAACAAGTAGTCCGCACCGTGCCAGACACCGGAAACGACCATCGTGACCAGGGTTGGGAACACGAGCAGCGAGAGGAACGCCCCCATGGTTGCACTTCGACCGACGAAGCCGGGCCGACCGCTCGCCATGCGGCGCCGGGTCAGCGACAGGGCCAGCGGATTGTACACGTACGCCGTGAGGAAGCGGGTCAGCGTCATATGCCACCGCATCCAGAAGTCGATAATGTTCGAGGCCTTGAGGGGCGAGTTGAAATTCGGCGGGAAGCGGATGCCCATGCAGCGGGCGGTGCCCAGGGCCATGTCGGTGTAGCCCGAAAAATCGAAATAAATCTGCAGGGTAAACCCGATGGCAGCCATCCAGGCAGGCAGGAGCGAGACGGCCCCCGCCGCCCCGGCTCCATCGTAGATGCCGCTGACAAGAGGCGCAATCCCGTCAGCCAGCACCACCTTCTTGAACAGGCCGAAGAGGATCAGTGTCAGGCCGACCGCCAGGTGCTCCGGATCCGGCTTGCAGGGGGCAAGCCGGAACTGCGGCATCATCTCCCGGTAGTGCACGATCGGCCCCGCGATGAGCTGCGGGAAGAACAGCACAAAGAGGCAGTAATCCTGCACCGTGAAGGTGGTAACACGCCTGGCCTGCACGTCGATCAGAAAGGCGATCTTCTGAAAGGTGATGAACGAGATTCCCAAGGGCAGAATGATCCGTTCGAGCACCAGCCCCACACCGAAGGCGTCGTTGACGGCCCCCGCCAGGAAATTCGCGTACTTGAAGTACCCGAGGAAGGCGACGTTGAACGCGATGCCCAGCATCAGGACGACCCGCGAGGAACGCACCTTCCCTTCCTGGCCCAAATGCTGGAGGGACCGCGCCAGCGCATAGTTGATGAAGATGGACGGTCCGATAATGAGCACGTTCAGCGGGCGCCACAATGCATAGAAAATCAGCGACGCAACAATGATCCAGCGAATCGCCCAGACGCGGGATACGCTCCCCAACAGGAAAAACCCCGCCAGGGCCACGGGGAGGAAGGCAAACAGGAACTCGTACGAATTGAATAGCATCGCTCTACGTCTGCTCCAGGGTGAGCATCGTCAGCTCGGCGGGAGGAGGGCCTCGGTCCGCCGGACAATCGCGCCGACGTTTGCGAACGACTCGACCTCGGCAATCCCGAAATTGACGCCGAGTTCGATCTCGACGGCGACGATGAACGTCACGTAGCCGAATGAGTCCCAATTGGGGACTTCCTCCCGCCTGGTGTCCATGGTCAACACGATGCTCTGGTCGCCGAGGAGGTCCCGCAGGATGCGGGTGAACGCGCCCAAGATCTCAGCTTCGGTCATGCGAGAGCGCTCCTCGGAGGATGTGGGTGTCGAGGTCGCGGAAATCCTCGAGCTGCAGGGTCCACCGCGTGGCGCCGACGATCTGCGCGGTCTCGGCTGCCTGGGTGAAGCCCAGCGTGGCATACAGCTGGCTGACCACTGAGTTCTTCGGCGTCGGGATGTAATCCGCCTGCAGGACCCGCGCGCCCAGAGCGCGCGCGGCGTGGACCGCCGCGTTCATCGCCTCGAGCTCAAGCTGACGCCCGAACACGCGGCAGCTCATCACCCAGGTGTCGATGTCGAAGACGTCCGACCCTGGCGCCTCCGGCCGGAGCAGGACAACGCTGACCAGCCCGTTGTCCCCGAAGCGATCCACCAACCTGAACTGCAGTGCGATCGACCGGTCGGAGGCGATGAAGGCCGCCACCTCGTCTGCCGACCGGCGCCGCGTGGTCGGGTTGAACTGGTTGGTCTTGTTGATCAGCTGCGTCACGCGCGCCAGGTCCACGGACTGGACCGGGCCGAACTCGGTCGACATCGCGAGTCCACGGAGAAAATCGTCGAGACTCTCTGACGACTGGAGCGATGCCTCGCGTGAGGCGTTGGCGGCATACTGCTCCCCGCGCTGGCGGTCGTCCGCCGTGAAGGCGACCGCTTCGAAGTAGCCCGCGAGCGCCAGGCAGCGGACGTACTGCGCGGGGTCCGTCGGGAGCTCCGGCACGGCCACCATGGGCAACGCGTGCCGGATCCAGGCCCGCTCCGTTGGATTGTCGTCCACGAACACGAGGCTGTCGAGGCCGATGTTGAGCTGGGTCGCAATCCGCTTGAGGTTGACGGCCTTGTCATCCCAGTTCGCGACGAACGCCGCGATGTCGCCGCGCTTCAGGAGCATCTCGGGATGCTCCCGGAAGACCGCCTCCGCTGTGGCCGAGTCGTTCTTGGAGCAGACCGCCAGGATCACTCCGCGTTCCCCGAGCTGTCTGGCGTAACGCTGGAGCATGAGGTGGGCCTCGCCGAGAGCGCTGCCCTCACCGAGCACGATGCCGTCCATCCCATCGTCGCCGATGACGCCACCCCAGAGGGTGTTGTCGAGGTCGAGCACGAGGCACTTCCTGGAAAGGCCGCGCTGGGCGCCCAGAATCCGCGCCACCAGCTCCCCATAGGCTGGGGCGGCTTGCAGGGCCACCTCTATTTTCGCCTGCAGCCACTTGGAAATGTCGAACCACCTCTCGAGCCCGTCGCGGTCGGCGGCGCGGGCCAGGTCGAGGAGGGACACGCCCTCCGCGGCGGCGGCCTCCGCCAGGCGCTCGTTCAGAAGCGAGACCACCTCAAGGGGTGCCCCCGGCACGGAACGCTCGAACCCGCCGAAGAGCGGCTCCGCGACGTTCAGGAACGTCTGTTGAATCACCATGGCCCCGAAGTCCTCGCGCACCTTTCGCCAGAGCTTCCGAAGCTCCTCGATGGTGGCGGCGACGGAGGCGTCGACCTCGGCGGCGGACGCGGACAGCGCGGTCCGCGCCAGGATTTCGCGGGCCGTCAGGGAAAAGAGGACCGCCTGCGGGGCGAAGCGATGGAGCGATGACGCCGGGTCGAGCACCTCCTGCCGGTACTGCCCGTATCCCCCAACGTGGGTGCCGATCAGGCACCGGTGCCGGAGCCCGGCGACCCGAATAGCAGGGGCGAGGTGGTCCGCGGTTGATGCCGACAGAATCGCCAGCCGGAGCGGCATGAAGCCGGGGTGGTCAGCCACCGGACCGGCGGCGAGGGCGCGCTCGAGTTGCAGCCACTGGAGATACCCCAACCGCGATCCAGCGAGCGCGGCGAGCTTCTCATATCGCCCCGAAGGATCAGGCGTGTCCACAGCCGCCTGCAGGCCACCCCGGAAGTCCTCTGGTACCGGCAACCATTCCAACGAACGTGGCCAGCGCATGTCGCGGCTCGGGGGAAGGGTGGGCCTATCGGGTTGCGACGTCATCAGACCCCTTCCTCCCCTCGCGGAGCGCAGAGCGCCCCGGCACGAGGCAGGTCTGGATTCGCCTCCCGGCAGCCTCGTAGAAAGCGGCAGACCAACGCTCGGCACTCGGCGCATCAAGGTGGGATTCGTCAAAGGTGTTCAGGCCGCTCAGCCGCGGGGCGATCAGCTCCATGCCGAGGGCGGCGGCGACGGCGATTGCCGTGGCGGTATCAGTCCGGACGAACGGGACGTAGGTCAGAATAATGCACTTGGGGTCGACGGGCAGGGACGCCGCAAATTCCCGTGCCGCGGCAGCGTAAGCATCCAGCGTTACCTGATTCTCGGAATCCCCGTCGTAGGAGACGGGCATCCCGTGAATTTCTCCCCCCGACACGTGCCAGGCACCGGTCGTGCGCGATCTGTAGATCACGTATTCATTCCTGCAGAGGAATGAGGCCCACTGACAGGCGGACCGGTGGATGGGCTGCCAGTCCCGTTTGCGCTCATAGCGGGTCCGAGCCGCGCTGTCCGAGAGGACCGTCCGCACCAGCTGGCTTGCCGTCTGTCGGAAGAACCAGTTCAGATTGATCACGTACACACGGGCGCGCGGTGAAAGCTTGCGGAGGAGCGGTGCCTCGAAGACGACGTTCACGTTATGCGAAAATCCCAGCAGGAAGTAGCGGGCGGCGTGCGCGGCAAACCACTTGTCGGTCGCGGACGTGGAGAACCCGAGTTGCATTCGGCTGTTTCCTACGAAGAGCACGTCGGCGTTCGCCGCCGCCTCCGCAACATCGGGTTCCAGATTGAACCAAAATGCGCCATGGTCGTAATCGCCGTAGCCGGTCGCCTGGCAATACGCGAGGTAACTGTCCGATTGATACCCCGAAGCGGGACAGGCAAAGATGGCATTCCACCAAACCCCGTAGACGGCAGAAACTATGACGACCACGAGTAACAGCGCCGTGTAGGCTGCCGGCCTCGGGGTAGCCAAATAGCCCACATGCGATCGCTCCGATTCGCGGAATGCAGGCTTCTCTCGGGGTTCTGGGGGGATCATGTTCTGATA
>SPDF01000192.1 GCA_004525055.1 Gemmatimonadales bacterium
GCATAGAAGGTGCGCATCCAGTGCTTCCGCTTGCGGCCGCGGAGCATCCACTTGGCAAAGGCGCCGGCGTGGAGTCCCATCTTCTGGATATACGGCGTGTTGATGACGGCCACCGGCACGCCGGTGATCCGTTCGCTCAGCACGATGTCGTCGGCGTGGGCGTTTACGATGGCCTGCTTGTATACCTCGCTGGTCTTGCACTCAGGCGTGGCAATGAACCTCGTGCCCATCTGCACCCCGGCGTAGCCGATCTTCAGCGCCTCGACGAAGTGTGATTCGTCTCCCACGCCACCGGCGCAGATCAGCGGCACGCCGAGTCCGCCGAGTTCTTCCCAGAGTTCTTCGACTCCCTTCGGGCCGGCGTGGCCGCCTGCGCGGCGGTTGACCGCGATGAGTCCGTCCACCCCGGCGGCGAGTCCCTTGTCGGCCCATTTCCGTTCGGTCACGTCGTGGTAGACAATGCCGCCCACGGCGTGCGCCTTCTCGACCACCCACTTGGGGTTGCCGAGGGAGGTCACGAAGAAGCGGACGCCTTCCTCGAGTGCCACGTCCACCCACTGCACCATGCGCTGGTGGTAGGTCTTGGACGACGCCTCGATGAGGGCGTTCATGCCGATCGGCTTGCTGGTGAGCTTCTTGATGAGGCGGAGGCCCTCGCGAAACTCGTGGCCGTGCACATAGGTCAGCGAAATCGGCTGCACGATGCCGAGGCCACCGGCCTCCGACACCGCGGCGACGAGCTCGGGGTTGCTGCAGGGGTACATGGCGCCGCAGATGAGCGGCACGTCGATGCCTGCGTGCTTCGTGAATGCTGTGCTGGTCAAGTCCTCACACCTTTCGGCTGGTCAGGCCATTAGACGAGGGAGGGTCGGAGGGTAGGGAGGGTCGGAAAACTGATTGAATATGTGTCGTACATATCCTATTGCTGTTCTCCGACCCTCCTTGTTTCGATTCTCCCGCGCCTCCCGTTCCTGCGTAGTGATCTCTACTCTGGCGGACTAAGCCGCCAAGTCACCGCGATCCGCGCGACAGTGTCCCCGGCGGCATCGCGGATGTCGGCGTGCACCAGGTACTCGATCGGCTCCTTCACATCGGGAATCGTCACGGTAGCCTCGGCGGTCAGCGTACCGCGGGCCTTCTTCAGGTACTCGATCGCGAGGTGGGTGACGATGCTGCGGATGCCGGTGGGCAATCCGGTGATCATCGCGAGGCCGCTGGTCACCTCGCCGAGGTTGACGAGGGCGACGGCGTGAATCGAGCGGAGGTGGTTGCGCACTTTGCGGCGGTCGCGAAGGGTGACGCGCGCGTACCCCGCGCGGAGTTCACGAACATGGGCGCCGACGGTCCCGGTGTAGGGAACCATCCAGCCGAGGAGCCGGCTGAAGAGCCAGGTGCCACCGGGGAGGGGGGCGAGGGCGCCCCAGGCGCTACGGATTCTGGTTGCGGGATCGGGCATGCGTGGAATGTAAGCGGGTGCGTGCGTGCCAACGGAACGTCACCCCGGCGAACGCCGGGGTCCATGTTCCTGCCCCCAATTTGGCCCATGCGCGGGCGAACCCGCCGGCGTGGGCGTATGCCTGCGCATGAACCGTGTCCCCATGCGCGGGCGGCTCCACCGGGGTGGGCTTATGCCCACCCCTATTCAAACGGTTCCGCCATTTCGTGCCGGATGACGAGACCGTCCCGGTTGGTTGGTTCCGTGAGAGTGATGGACAGCCTGGACTCGTGAACTGACCCTCGGCCCCGCTGCCCCGCCTACCTCTTCACCCGGGCCACCGGACTCTCCTGCAGGTCACTCACCTTCGTCTCACCAAAGAAGCTCGAGACCTGGTTGGACACGGCCTTCCATTTCGCATGGGCTGGGCAAGGATCGCTGTCGCTGCAGGCCACGCGCCCCAGCAGGCAGATGCGCTCGCCCGTCGGCCCTGAGAAGGGAGCCACGACCTGGGCGAGCGTGATCTCGTTGGCTGGCCGAGCCAGGCGAAATCCGCCGTTCTTTCCCCGGCTCGAATGAAGAACCCCCGCCCGCGCCAGAATATGAAGGGTCTTCGACAGGTAGTTCTGGGGAATCCCAAGCTCCTCGGCGATCTCGCTCACACGAAACAGTCTATCTCCTTGCCTGGCAGCAAGATAGAGGACTGTTCGGAGGGCGTATTCCGCGGTCTGAGAGAGCATCGATTCCGTGAGTGTAGTGTGAAGATGGCTTCACGATGAATAACGATAATCATCACATTGTTATGATAATTTAACTGCCATTGATGACGCCACCACCCTCCCTGATGTGAAGAGTGATTCACACAGGCAGCGGACGCGTTGAGTCCGGTGCGTCACTTCTTTCATTTCTACTTGGGGTATACCATGGCCGGACTTCGCTGGAATCGATTGATCCTCACCGTCTCGCTCGTCGGACTCGCGGCTTGCGGCGGTGGAGAGAAGGCGCCGCCATCGTCTTCCAACGCTGCCCCGGCCGCCGCCGGTAGCGATCTCACCCCGTTCCAGCTCGAGAATGGCATTGGCCCGATCACCGAGTCGATCGCGCTCGGTCCCATCGACAAGGAAGAGGCGGAGGAGGGCCAGAAGGTCTTCGAGGCCAAGTGCTCGGCTTGCCACAAGCTCGGTGAGCGCTATGTCGGACCGCCCCTCGGCGGCATCCTCGACCAGATCACTCCCGCCTTCGCCATGAACATGATGCTGAATCCCCAGGAGATGTACTCCAGGCATCCGGTTGTGAAGAAGCTACTCGGCGAATACATGACCCAGATGCCGAACCAGGGCCTGACGCAGGAAGAGGCCCGCGAGGTGGTGGAATATCTTCGAACCACCCCGGCCCCAGCCCCTGCGCAGTAATACGGCCCCCTTGCGGGCCCCACCGTCCCAGGAGGAATGACCATGTCTCGTAGTTTCAAGGCCCACTCCCATCTCGTGCTGGGCGCCGTGTTCGCGCTGCTGACGATTGCTGGCTGTGGCTCGGGCAATACCACTGCCGGCGGCTCGGCCGATGCGGCGCAGCGGGTCTACGTGGCGCCCGGAGAGTACGACGACTACTACATGCTGACCTCCGGCGGCTTCAGCGGCCAGCTCAGCGTCTATGGCCTCCCCTCCGGACGGCTCCTCAAAGTCCTGCCGGTGTTCTCGCAGAACCCGGAGAACGCGTACGGGTACAGCGAAGAGACGAAGGCGATGCTGAACACCTCCTACGGGTTCATTCCGTGGGATGACTCACACCATCCCGAACTCTCGATGACCGACGGCGTGCCTGATGGCCGCTGGATCTTCATCAACGGCAACAACACCCCGCGCGTCGCGCGGATCGACCTGACCGATTTCGTCACCACCGAGATCATCGAGATCCCGCATTCAGCCGGCAACCACGCCTCGCCGTTCGTGACCCAGAACACCGAGTACTCGGTGGCCGCCACGCGGTTCAGCGTGCCGACCCCGCAGGCCGACGTACCGATCGCTTCTTACAAGGAGAATTTCCGCGGTCTCCTCACCTTCATCAAGGTGGACAGCGCCACGGGGCACATGAACATCGCCTTCCAGATCCTGATGCCCGGGTACAACTACGACCTGTCGCACTCGGGGAAGGGTCCATCGGCGGAGTGGTCGTTCTTCACCTCGTACAACGTCGAAGAGGCCAACACCCTGCTCGAAGTGAACGCATCGCAGCGAGACAAGGACTACATCGCCGCCGTCCACTGGACCGTGGCCGAGAAGTGCGTGGCGGACGGCAAGGCGAAGCAGGTGCCGGCCCGGTACGCCCATAACGTGCTGAATCACGAGACCAACGTGGCCACCACGGAGTGGATGACCTCCACCAACTTCCTGGACGCGAAGGACTGCGAAGGCGTGGTATACTACCTCCCGACCCCGAAGTCCCCGCACGGCGTGGATGTCGATCCGTCGGGCGAACTGATCGTCGGGGGCGGCAAGCTCGCCTCGGTCATTCCGGTGCACTCGTTCTCGAAGATGATCAAGGCGATCGAGGACAAGGCGTTCGAGGGTGAAGTTGGAGGCGTCCCGGTGTTGAAGTACGAAGCCATCGTGGCCGGCGAAGTTGCCGACCCGGGCCTCGGTCCCCTCCATACCGAGTTCGACGGCCAGGGCAACGCCTACACCTCAATGTTCCTGACCTCGGAAATCACCAAGTGGTCGCTCACGGACTTCACGGTCATCGACAAGGTGCCGACCTATTACTCGATCGGCCACCTGTCGATCCCCGGCGGCGACACCAGGAAGCCGTGGGGCCAGTACGTGATCGCGCTCAACAAGATCACCAAGGACCGCTACCTCCCGAC
>SPDF01000147.1 GCA_004525055.1 Gemmatimonadales bacterium
ACCTCAGCTTTCCTCTTCCTCGCCCCCCAACAGGGCGTGGGGTCGTCTTCGTCTGGAAATGAGCTGGCGCCGATCGTCCAGCGCATCGCCACGACGGTTCAACTCGCGGCGCAGGAGTACCGAATCGGGGTTTCCGGGGGGCGAGTCATCTCGCCCGCCGAGGTCGAGGAGGCTCACCTCTTTCTGGCCGAGGCCCGCCGGACCGCCGAGCGACTCCCTCCCGAGTCCTCGGCGTCGACCATCGGTGCCATTGACCAGTTGATCGCCGCGCTGGGCCGCACCGCGGATCCCGATTCGGTGGCCGTCGCCGCCCGTGCCGTCACGAATGCCCTGGCCGAGCGCTATCGCGTCGATGTCGATCAGGTGCCGGGCGCTGCGCCCTCCCTCGTACGTGGAGCACAGGTTTATCAGCAGAACTGCGCCAGTTGCCACGGCCTCACCGGAAGTGGCGACGGCCCGGCGGGACTCGGACTCACCCCGCCCCCGTCCGCGTTGAGGGATGGCGTCCGACTTGTGGGTATTTCCCCGCTCGACTTCTATCGGCGCATCACCGTCGGGGTCTCGGGTACGGCTATGCCGGCGTTCGAGACCCGGCTCAGTAGTGCCGACCGCTGGGCCGCCGCCGCCTACTCCACCTTGCTTCGGTATCCGGCACCGTCGGGAGATGTGCCAGCGGGGCTTCGTTCCTTCAGCGCCACCGCCAGGATGTCCGATGTACAGATCGCCGCAGTGCTCGGTTCCCCGGTCGACCTGGCCGCGCCGGAGATCGCTGCCGTTCGGAGTTTCCAGGGGGGGGAGGCGAGTGCGCAGGCCGAGGCGGTCCTCGCCGAGGTGAATCGCAGGCTGGACTCTGTGCTCACGCTCGCTGCGGCAAGACAGAGCGAGGCGGCAAGCGCCGAGGCATTCGAGGCCTATCTCACGTTCGAACAGGTGGAGTCGGGGCTTCGTGCCCTTGATCCGTCGCTGGCCGCGCAGCTCGAGGCCGGATTCGCAACCCTGCGCGGCCGCGCGGGGGGTGGTGCCGCTCCCGCTGAACTCGATGCGCTCCGCGCCGAATTGGCCACCGGGCTCGCCCGCGCGGAACGAATTCTCGGGACGCCGATGACGCCGACAGATCTCTTCGTGCAGTCGTTCGTCATTTTGCTGCGGGAGGGACTGGAGGCGATCCTGCTCATCGGTGCGCTGATCGCGTTTCTGATGAAGACCGGCAACGCCAGGCGCAAGCGCGACATCCACATCGGCGTCGGGGCTGCGGTGGTCATGAGCCTCCTCACCGCGGTGGCCTTCGAGACCATCTTCCGCTTCTCACCGGCAAGCCAGGAGGTGCTCGAGGGCGCCACGATGCTGGTCGCGACGGCCGTCCTGTTCTATGTGAGTTATTGGCTGCTATCGAAAATGGAAGTGGCGAAGTGGAACCGGTTTGTGAAGGGGAAGGTGCAGGACGCGCTCGTGTCCGGGTCGATGTTCGCGCTGCCGACGGTGGCCTTCCTGGCGGTCTATCGCGAGGGCGTCGAAACAGTCCTCTTCTATAAGGCGCTGCTCGTGGCGGGACCGGCCTCCGGTGCGGTATGGCCCGTTATCCTCGGCATCCTGGCCGCCTCCGTCGTCCTTGCCGTCGTGTACGTGCTGATCAATCGGTTCGGCGTCAAGCTGCCGCTTAAGCCGTTCTTCGGGGTGACGAGCGCCTTCCTGTACTACATGGCGTTCGTGTTCCTGGGGAAGGGGATTGCCGAACTCCAGGGTGGTGGAGTGGTACCGATCACCGTGGTGACGTGGGCGCCGCAGATCGAACGCCTCGGGATTTACCGGACGGTGGAGTCGCTGAGCGCACAGGGGATTCTGCTCCTGCTGTTCGTTGGTGCGCTGGTCTGGACCTTCTACCTCGAGCCCAGGCGACTGCGTGTCACCCAGGAACTTGTCCCCGACCCGCTTCCGGCGGGTTCACCCGACCGGGCCGATGTGCTGCCGAGCGAGACCTTCGCTTCGGTTCCGTTCGAGGTGGACCTCCTTCGCTCCCTTGAACGAATGGATGCCGACCTGGCAGAGCTTCGCGCCGAGGTGGAGCGCCTGAAGGCTCGCCTGCACGTGCGGAGAGACTAGAGATCGCTTCGTCGGCCCCTCCCGGGGCCTCCTGGCAGAAGCAACTTGAAGTACAAACGGCCCGCCGAATTCGGCGGGCCGTTTGCGTATGAGCGGTGGTAGATCGCCCCCTGAGTTATACGGAGACGCGCAGAAGTGCCCGCTCCAACCCTTCTTCGACCTACCACTTTTTCCTTGGGCGTTGGTCGCCCCTGCCTGGTTGAATACCAAAGCACCGATCGTGCCGCAGGGGCCAATTCGTTAACCTGTTTATTCGCAATAGCTTACACGCATATGTCCGGACGGGAAAAATGGCCGAAATCGTCAAATGATTTGACAATTTCGGCCGTCCTGGTCCAAGCGTTGTGACCTGAGTCACTTACCGTCCTGTCCCGTTATTTGACGGACTGGGGTGCTGGCAGGGAAAGATACTCCCCGGCAGGCGCCTCTCCCGCTCCCCGGAGTCGGGTGAAGAGGATCACGCCCGCCAGGACAATGAGGACGCTGGTGATCTGCGCCGCCGTGAACCCACCGAAGAACCTGTCGTCCTTGGCGCGCAGGATCTCGATGAAGAACCGCTCCACCCCAGCCATCATCAGATAGACCCCGAGCAACGCACCCGTTCCCCAGTCCTTTGAGCGGAGCTTCCAGAGGATCATGAAGGCGATCAGCATCAACCCGGTCTCGTAGAGCTGGGTCGGGTGGACGGCCAGGACGGTCGATGGGTCGAGGCCGGGCGGCACGGTGACGCCGAACGCGGCCAGGTTGCCGGCGGTCGAAGGGGGGAGACCCTCCGGAAATGCGATCGCCCACGGGAGGTCGGTCGGGCCGCCGTAGTCGTCGCCGACGAGGAAGCAACCGACGCGGCCGATCGCATAGGCTGCGGCGAGCGCCGGGGCGGTGATCTGCATGGTCCACCGGGCGGGAACACCGAGGCGCCACCCGTTGGCGAGGACGGCCGCCACGCCGCCCAGGAACCCGCCGTACCAGACCAGGCCGCCGCGTGAGAAGAGGGCGCCGGGATCCTGGGTCAGTGCCACATACCAGAGTTTGGCACCGATGACGCCACCGACAAGCGCCGCCATCACGATGTCGGAGGAGTAGTTCCGGTTGAGCCCACGCCGCTCGAGTTCGAGCCCGATAAGCCAGCCGCCGACCAGGAAGCCGACCATCATCATGATCCCGTAGCCGGTGACCTGCAACGGACCGAGACTAATGTTGAACGGGGAAACAGGCATCAATGGCTCCGCTTCAGGCGGCTGGGGAAAGAAGTCCGGGAAGTGGCAGGCTGTCGCTCGGTTCCAGGCCGGGCCCGCTCCGCTCGCCGCGCGCGAGCCGCCACGCGCCGGCGGCCGCGATCATGGCGGCGTTGTCGGTATTGAGACGAGGAGACGCGACGGACACACGCACCCGCGTGCCCAATCGTTCCCGCAGCCTGGCGGCCAGCGCGCGATTGCAGGCCACTCCCCCTCCGATCATCGCGAGCGGGTAGCCCAACTCCTCGACGGCCACGGCGGTCTTCTCGACCAGCACCTCGATGGCGGCATCCTGGAATCCGCGGGCGAGGTCGGCCCGTTCGGCATCGAGATCGGTGCTCAGCCGTACCGTCCGGAGCACCGCGGTCTTCAGGCCGCTGAAGGAGAAATTCCAGCGATTGGGGCCATCACCCTTCAGGTCGCGCAGCAGGGGGCGAGGGAAGACGAACTTCCCGGCTTTTCCGGTTGCGGCGAGCCGTTCAAGGGGCGCCCCTCCGGGATACCCGAGGCCGAGGAGAGTGGCAACCTTGTCGAACGCCTCACCCGCAGCATCGTCGAGGGTCTGACCGAGGAGGCGGTACTCACCCCACGCGGTCACGTCGAGCAGCAGCGTGTGGCCTCCGCTCACGAGGAGTGCCACGAATGGCGGGGCGAACTCCGCATCTTCCAGCGCCGGCGCGAAGAGGTGGCCCTCCATGTGATGCACGCCGATCAGCGGCTTCCCGGAGGCCCAGGCCAGGGTCTTCCCGTACATGAGTCCAACGAGGAGCGCACCGACCAGTCCCGGACCGGCAGTGACAGCAATCGCGTCGATCGTGTCGAGGGTGGCACCGGCCTCCCCCAGCGCCCGGTCCACCACGGGACCGATGGCGGTCAGGTGGGCGCGGCTCGCCAGTTCGGGCACCACCCCGCCGAACACCTTGTGCACGTCCTGCGAGAGAATCACGACGCTCTCGAGCGTCGGGCGCCCCTGGTCGAGTCGAATCACTGCGGCAGAGGTTTCGTCGCAGGAGGACTCGATGCCGAGGACGCGCATCGGGTGAGTCAGCTAGCCTGGTCGAGCAGTCGCTCGATCAGTTCCCGGTTGATCTTCGAACTCCAGTCGTGCGCGCCGATGATCCGCTTCACGATGACGCCATCGCGATCGAGCAGAAAGCTCTCGGGCACACCCGTCGTCTGGTAGATGCGCTGGATCTCCCCGCTCTGATCGAAGAGGAGATCGAAAGTGACGCCCATCTCCGCCCCGAACGCAATCACATCTGCAGGATCACCATCATCGATGCTGACCGCCGCCACCTTGAAGCCGCGGGGCGCGAGTTCCTGGTAGGCCACCTCCATCGAGGGCATTTCCGCCCGGCACGGCGCGCACCAGGTGGCCCAGATGTTTACCAGCGTGACCTGCCCGGCGTACTTCTCTCGAAGCGAGATGGTGTCGCCAGTCTCAAGATCCACGACACGGAAGTCGGGAGCCTTCTTGCCGACCGCCACGCCGTAGGAGTCGGGGCTGTTCATGACCAGCGCGACCGCGCCGAGGATCATCCCGACGACGATAGTACCGACGACCCACCACTGCTTGGACATGATTTCCTGTTTCTTTAGGCCCGTGCTGCGCACAGGCGATGGAGTTCACTGACGGCGGCGCTGACGTCGGCGGCACCGAAGACGGCCGTACCGGCGACGAAGGTGTCGGCACCGGCGGCCCGAACCTGGGCGATGGTCTGGGGCGTGATGCCGCCGTCCACCTCCAGCCGGGCACCCGATGTCCGGGCGTCGAGCAGCGCGCGCACGCGGCGGATCTTGTCCGTGGCCGTGGGCAGGTACGATTGCCCCCCCAATCCCGGGTTCACGGACATGACCAGCACCAGGTCGAGATCGGGCACGACCTCCTCGATCATCGCGAGCGGCGTCGACGGATTGAGCGTCAGCCCTGCCAGCATGCCCCGTTCACGCACGGTGGCCAGGTGACGCTGCACG
>SPDF01000408.1 GCA_004525055.1 Gemmatimonadales bacterium
CAGCTGCATGCGCCCGCAGCCGTTGCAGGTGCGGACCGGACCGCGCACGGTGGCGGTCATCGCGGGAAGGCCGGGGAAGGGAAGGGTGCCGTGCACCTCGCCAATCCCGGTGTCCGGCTGCCAGACGCGATTGGCGCAGGCATAGCAGCTGAGGGCGCTGGCCTGTCCCGATGGGTGGGCCATCGGAATGTGGCCTCCATCGAGGAGGGCCGTCTCGAGTTCCGCGACGAATCCCGCCCGCGGTTGCCGGCGGTCCGTGCAGCCGTTGCCACAGACTCGAAAGGGAAGACCCTGGAGGGAGAGTTCAACCTGACCGGCGGCGGCATGACACCAGGCCGCCGCCTGTTGTGACTGCGGCCCGCCGCAACCGAGGCAGGCCGTTGGTTCCCGCCCCAACAGGCGCCAGCGCCAATACCAGAGTCGCTTCACGCCCGGTCTGGTACGGGGCTCGTCAGGCGGCGGCGGCCAGCGGCTCGATGCTGAGGCGCTTGAGCGACCTGTAGTGGGAGGCCATCGCCTCGCGCAGCGTCAAGTGCTGGTTGTACGGCAGCCCATGCGCCAGCGCCGACTCCTTCACGATCTCGCTGATGGCCGGATAGTGAATGCTGCACACCTTCGGGAAGAGGTGGTGCTCCACCTGGAAATTCAGCCCGCCGACGTACCAGCAGAGGAGCCGGTTCTTCGGACCGAAGTCCGAGGTCGTCTCCATCTCGTGCTGCATCCAGGCCGATCCCATGGCCCCTGCCGCGTCTGGCGTGGGGTAGGTGATGTCCTCCACGACATGCGCCAGCTGGAAGACCACGCCGAGGATCGTGCCCGCCACGAGGTTCATCGCCACGAAGCCGATGGCGAACTGCCACCAGGTCACATTGACCACGAGCAGGGGAATGACGATGGCCCATGTGTAGTAGAAGGCCTTCCCGATGAGGAGGCCGGCGACCTCTTTCGGTGGATTCTTCCGGTCGAGGAATGGGCCGATGTCCTTCTGGAGGAAGTACTTGTAGTCCTTCACGAACACCCAGAACAACGTGGAGAAGCTGTACGCCAGGAAGCCGTACAGGTGCTGGAAGCGGTGGAACGGCTTCCACTCCGTGTGGGGCGACAGCCGGAGGAGGGGCGACACCGTCAGGTCCTCGTCAAGCCCTTCGATGTTCGTGTACGTGTGGTGAATCACATTGTGCGTGACCTTCCACATATACCCGTTGGCGCCGCACATATCGAACGACCAGCCGATGACTCGGTTGACCCAGGGGGTGTTCGAGTAGGCGCCATGCAGCGCATCGTGCGAGATGCTGAAGCCGATACCAGCCACGCCGACGCCCATCACAAGTGCGAGCCCAAGCATCGTCCAGGGACCGAAGTTGTTGCTGAGAATCATCCCGTAGGGGACGAAGGTGACCGCGAGCAGGATCAGACCCTTCAGGACCATCCGCCAGTCGGCCTTGTCGGAAATCCCTCGGGAAGTGAAGTAGTCCGATACCCGAGATTTCACGTCATCCGAGAACGACGCAGCGTCCCGGCTGGGGAAGGTGACTCGAATTGTTGACATCGGGACCGCGCCTCCCGCCCGTCAAGGGCGGCCAGAGAGATGAAGGTACCTCCGGAATATAGCGCGCGGTACACCATCCCGCCGCTCGATACCCGAGTCAGCTCGTCGGGATGCCGAGCGCCGGTGCCACCTCACCCGCGCGAACGATGGGCGCCTGGCAGGAAAAATCCCGGCAGATATAGAGGGCGGCGTGCCCGTTGACGAGGCCCTTGGAGGCCAGCAGGGGTCGTTCCGAGTCGCCGGTGGCGGGGTCGTGCTGGGCAATGATGCGGTGGGGGAGGAAGTGCCGGGCGACTTCCCGATGCAGGGCGACGAGCCCGGCGTCGCCGGGGGCACCGATGAAGGCGAGTTCGAGCGGCCCTTCGCGCAGGAAATCCAGCGCGATGAGGCTCTGCGCAAAGGCGCGAGGCTCACGGGCTATGGCACCGCCCCAGGCCTCCAACCCCGTTTCGGCGGCGGCGCGCCAACCGTCCCGCCCATCGTGCGCGGCGAGCCGTGCCAGCAGGAGCGCCGCCGCCGCGTTGGCGGCCGGGACCGC
>SPDF01000001.1 GCA_004525055.1 Gemmatimonadales bacterium
GCCCGCGCCGATCGGCTCTCCCGGTCACTCGAGTCCATCAGCGGCCGCCCCTCGGAGGGCAGCCGTCCGCCCACCCGGAGCCGGGGCGAATTGAACGCCGGCGTCCGGGCGTTCGTGGCCCGCGAAGGCGCGCTGGTCGCCAGCGCGCTCGAGCGGGCCGCCCGCGCGCTAGAGGCCGACCCGCGCGCCAGGGATCCGCTGCATAACATCCTGCGACGGATGCAGTCCCTGCGCGGCCTGGCGGCCCTCACCGACCTCGCACCCCTGCCCGAGCTCCTCGACAGCCTGGAGATGGCCGTCGGCGACCTGCTGCGGGCATCCGCTCCCCCGAAGGCCGTGAGCGAAGTGTTCGAGGCCGCCGCATTGGCGCTCACTCGTGCCTCACGCGACGTCGCGGATCACGGCAGGCCGGAACCCGATGCCCCCGAGGCCCGGCACTTCGCGGTCCTGCTGATCCGGCGCCTCGCCGACGACCGGGACGTGGTGGGCATCGAAACGCTGTGCCCGGTCGGCCAGGCCAGCATCGTCCAGGCGGGCACTCCGCCGGAGCCGCCCTCCCCCGTCACACTCGGTTCCGTCGAGCTCCTGACCCACGGCGAATTTCTGGTGCAGGCCGCCGATGAGCTCGAGCGTGCGGTAACCGACACACAGCGGGACCTGCGTCTCTTCAACTTGACCGGTGCGCTCGACTCCCCGCGCCTCGCGGCGGCGGCGGTCATCGGCCACGGACTCGACGCCTTCGCGGTCGCCGTGCGTCTCGCCATCGTCAACGGCAGCGCCGCAGGCGATCCAGGTGGTTTCGCCGCAGCGCTCCGCTCGGCCGGCACCCTCATCCGGGGATTGGGACCGCGGAGCGACCCGGAGCGGGCATCGACCGAACTGGCGGGGCTGGCGGCCGTCCTCGGACAGGCACCGGACGACATCGTGCCGATCGAGTCGCTCGCCCCCGATGACGACGCCATCCCCGTCGAAGCGTTGGCGCCAGAGGTGGAACTGGACGACCTCCCTTCTGCCGAGGCCACGGAAGACGCCTCCCTCGCGGGAAGCTTCCTCACCTATGCACGCCTCTCGGGGGCTAGGAGCCGTACCTCGGGGAATGGCGCCGCGCGGACCTCAACCCCATCGCCGACGGCGGCCACACCTGCTCCCGCTGAGGATGCGGTCGAGATCGACACCCTGCTCTACCGGGGTGACGCCGCTCTGCGCCGTGCCAACGCGGTGCGCCGCGACCTCGCTGACCTCCTCAAGGCAGGTGCCCAGCTCGGCAGCATCCGCCCCCTCCTCGACGAGCTGCTCGACCTCGTCCCGCTGGCGCTCGAGCCTTCCGCTTGAACGGATCGCGTCACCGAGTCTGGCAGCTGCTGCTCGCCGTCACGCTCTCTGCCCTGTTGCTCTGGTGGGCATTCCGCGACGTCGACTTCGCCGAGGCACTCGGGTATCTCCGCGCGGTTCGGATCGGATGGCTGCTCGCCGCTGTGTTCGTCGCGACGTCCCTCTTCCCGCTGCGGCTCTTTCGCTGGCGCCTCCTGCTCCGCACGGAGGACGGGGAGCCCTACCCCTGGACGCCACTCTGGCACGCCATTGCGATGGGATTTGCCGCCAACAACCTCCTGCCCTTCCGGGCCGGCGAGGTGGTTCGCACCGTTGCGGCGAGCCGCCTGACTGGCGCCAGATTGACGACGTCACTCGCGTCGGTGGCAGTTGAACGGGTCTTCGACGTCCTGACGGTGGTGGGCCTGCTGGCCGTGGCCCTCCTGATGCCTGGGATGCCCGCGGGGCTCTCGGTGGCAGGGATTCCGGTCCAGCGCGTCGCGACATCAGCCGGCCTCCTGGCGCTGGCCGCACTCGCCTGTGCCAGCCTCGTCGTCGCGTTTCCCCGGGCCGCCGAGCGTGTGGTTCGCCGCATCGTTCCGTCGGACAGGATCGCCCTGCGCCTGATTGAAATCATTGAGGGGATCCGACAGGGGCTGGTGGTACTTCGGTCGCCGCAGCGCCTCCTCGGCGTGATTGCCTGGTCGGTGGTGCTCTGGCTCGTCAACGCCCTCTCGTTTTATCTCGCCTTCGTGGCGTTCGACCTTCCGGTGAATTACACCGTCGCAGTCGTTATGCAGGGGATCCTCGCCTTCGGGATTGCCGTCCCATCGGCCCCCGGATATGTGGGCCCGTTCGAAGCGGTCATCACGGCGGTGCTTGCCCTGTATGGGATCGGGGCCAGCCAGGCCGTTGCGTACGCGGTGGGGTACCACATCACCACCTTCATTCCGATCACGCTGCTCGGCGTCTGGTCGGCCACCCGGACCGGGCTCGGTCTCGGGGCGACGGCGCGCGAGGCACCGCCCAGTGCCTGACTCCTCAGTCTCGATGCAGGCTCCGGCAAAGGCCAACCTCTTTCTGCGGGTTCTGGCCCGGGAATCGACGGGCTACCACGGCATCGAGACGTTGTTCTGCCTGCTCGACCTGTCGGATGGCTTGACAGCGGAGCGGCGGACCGGCGATGCCGTGAGCATCGATGTGCTGGGTGCGGACGTCGGCCCGCCGGCGGACAACCTGGCGGTGCGCGCAGCGGAGATGGTCCTCCAGGCGACCGGCAGGAAGTTTGGCGTTCACCTCACGCTCGAGAAGCGAATTCCGATACAGGCGGGGCTGGGCGGCGGGTCGAGCGATGCGGCTGCGGCGCTCACCCTCACCAACCAGCTGGCCGGCAACGCCGTCCCGCGGCATGAACTTCTCCAGTTTGCGGCGCGACTCGGGAGTGATGTGCCGTTCTTCCTGAGCGAGGCGCGTCTCGCCCTCGCCTGGGGTCACGGCGAGCGGATGCTCCGGCTCCCTCCACTCCCCGCGGCGCTGGCGCTCCTTCTCGTGCCCAGCGAAGGAATGCCGACGGCGGAGGCATACGACTGGATGGATCAGGGGAGCGAGTCCAGCCGGCGCGGAGGCCTGGCGCTGGATCTCGACTCCCTGCGGAATTGGGGGGACATTGCCCGGATGGCGGGCAACGATTTTGAGGCAGCGCTCTTCGCCCGGAAGCCGAGGCTGAAGGGGGCGTTCGAGGCGCTGGCGGGCACCCGGCCCCTGCTCTGCAGGCTGACCGGATCCGGTGCCGCGTTCCTCGCGGTCTACCGGAACGCCACGGACCGAACCGATGCCGCCATGATGCTCGGCAAGAAGCATGGCGAGCTTCTGGAGGTGACCGCGGGCGGGTAGCCCCCAGTCCTTTCTCCTGCCGCGGCAATGCTTTACCTTACCCCATACTGGCCCTTCGTCCAACGGCAGGACAGCAGACTTTGGATCTGCGAATGGTGGTTCGAATCCACCAGGGCCAATCCTCCCACCGGCGGATCCTGTTGTCCCCGCACGAGTTGACTCTCCCCAGTTCGCCCGGTTAGATTTGAGGGCTCTATGGCGCCGATTTCGCAAGCACGCAGCAAGCTACTTCTCCTCAGCGGCACGGCCAACCGGCCGCTCGCGGAAGAAGTGGCCGAGCACTTGGGCCAGCCGCTCTGCAAGGTGACGATCAAGCGGTTTGCCGACGGCGAAATTTTCGTCAAGATCGACGAAAACGTGCGCGGGCGGGATGTGTACATCATCCAACCCACCAATCCGCCGGCCGAGAACCTGATGGAGCTGCTGCTCCTGATGGACGCCGCCAAGCGGGCGAGCGCGGCGCGGGTCACGCCGGTCATCCCCTACTTCGGGTATGCCCGGCAGGACCGGAAAGATCAGCCACGGGTGGCAATCAGCGCCCGGCTGATCGCGAACATGGTGACGATGGCCGGGGCGGACCGCGTGCTGGGGATGGATTTTCACCAGCACCAGATGCAGGGCTTCTTCGACCTGCCGGTGGACCACCTCTACGCCGCGCCGGCGTTCGTGAATCACTTCCGGCAGAAGCGGCTGAACGACCCGGTGGTGGTCGCGCCCGATGTCGGCTCGGCCAAGATGGCGCGAGGGTTCGCGAAGCGGCTCAACGCGACCCTCGCCATCATCGACAAGCGGCGGCCGTCAGCCAACATCGCGGAAGTCGTGAATGTGGTCGGCGAAGTAGAGGGCCGGGACTGCGTCATCCCGGACGACATGATCGACACGGCGGGCACCATGTCGGAAGCGGTGCGTGCCCTGAAGCGGCTCGGCGCCAAGGACGTCTACTGCTGTGCGACGCACGCCTTGCTCTCCGGGCCGGCCGTCGAACGGCTCTCGACGTCAGGAGTCAAGGAAGTGGTGGTCACCAACACGATCGCCATTCCGCCGGAGCGGCGCTTCGAACAGTTGACCGTGCTTTCGATCGCCGGCCTTCTGGCCAAGGCAATCGGCTACACCCACAGCGACCAGTCGGTCAGCTCGCTGTTTGATTGAGGGCGCCGCATCGGCGTCCACTACCTCGAAGGATCGGACTATGGCACAACAGGTGAACCTCGCGGCGGCCTCCCGCCCTCAGACTGGAACCGGAGCCGCCCGCGCGCTCCGTCGCGCGGGCCAGGTGCCCGCGGTCATTTACGGCCACGGCCGTGACCCGGAGCCGCTCGCCATTGACGCCGGCGATCTCTCCCGGCTCCTGCCGAGAATGAGCGCCAGCACCATTCTTGACGTCACCGTCGACGGTCGGCCGCCGATCAGGGCGCTGTTGCGCGATCTGCAGCGGCACGCGCTGCGCTCCTCGACCATCGTGCATCTCGACCTCTACGAGATCCACGCCGACGAGGAAGTGGACGTGCGCGTGGCGATCCACCTCAACGGCGTGCCGGACGGCGTCCGGAACTTCGGCGGCGTCCTCGACTTCGTGCACCGTGAGGTCGAAATCCGCGTCCTCCCCGGCGATATCCCGGCGAGCATTGACGTGGACGTGACCAACCTCGCCATCGGGCACTCGATCTTCGTCCGGGACCTTGTCCTGGCGAAGGGCGTGATCCTCGACGATGAAGACTCCGCGATCTGCACGGTGGTCGCGCCACGCGTCGAAGAGGTCGCCGTGGTCGAGGTCGAGGAAGACCTGGCCGAACCCGAGTTGATCCGCAAGCCGAAGGCCGAGGACGACGAGGACGCCGACAAGGAGTGACGCCCTGCGCGCCATCCTCGGACTCGGCAACCCGGGTCCCGAATACGAGCAGACCCGCCACAATGCGGGGTTCGTTCTGGCCGATCACCTGGCGCGGCGCTGGGGGTTCGGGGCGTTCCGACGAGCGGTACGGGCGCGCGAGGCAAGCGGCCAGCGCGACGGCATGGACATCCGGCTGATCAAGCCGACAACCTACATGAACCGGAGCGGGGCGGCACTCGCCCCGCTCCGTGCGTTTGCGGGGTTCGACCCCGCGCAGGACTTGCTGGTCCTGGTCGATGATGTCGCGCTTCCCACAGGCCGGTTTCGGCTGAGGGGGGCCGGGTCGGCCGGGGGACATAACGGACTGAAGAGCGTGGAAGGGGCGCTGATGCGCCAGGACTACGCGCGGCTTCGCATCGGGGTCGGCCCACTTCCCCTCGACGGCCAGGATCTCGCGGACTTCGTCCTCGACGATTTCACCGGCGAAGAGTGGGAGCTACTGTCCAACCTGCTCGACCCGATGGCCGAGGCCGTCGAGTGTTGGCTGGCGGACGGCATCGAGCCGGCCATGAACCGCTTTAATGGAGGCTGAGTGACGAATTTTCCAGTCTACGCGATGGCCGGCGGGTTCGCCGGGCTCCTGATTGCACTATCGATCTACGTTTATCTGCGGCGCCAACCCACCGGAACCGCGGTGATGCAGGATATTTCAAAGCTGATCGAAGATGGCGCGATGGCCTTCCTGCGGCGCGAGTACACCGTGTTGGCCCCGTTCCTCCTGCTTGTTGCCGCGCTCCTGGCCTGGGCCATCGGGGCGTGGACGGCCGGCGCCTATCTCTTCGGCGGCATCTGCTCGGTCTTCGCCGGGCTGGTCGGCATGAAGGCGGCCACGAAGGCGAACGTCCGGACCTCGGAAGCCGCGCGCTCCATCGGTCAGGGCAAGGCGCTCTTCCTGGCGTATAACGGCGGCGCCGTCATGGGGCTCGCCGTCGCGTCGCTCGGCCTGATCGGTATCGGGACCGTCACCTGGCTGGTGCTCGACCCCGCCACGGCGGACCTGCTCGGGTTCAGCCGGTTCACGGAGATTCTCAGCGGATTCGCCATGGGCGCCTCGTCGATCGCGCTCTTCGCGCGGGTCGGCGGCGGCATCTACACCAAGGCCGCCGACGTCGGCGCCGACCTGGTCGGCAAGGTCGAGGCGGGCATTCCCGAAGACGACCCCCGCAACCCAGCCACCATCGCGGATAACGTCGGCGACAACGTCGGCGACGTCGCCGGCATGGGCGCCGACATCTTCGAGAGCTATGTCGGCGCGGTCATCGCCACGGTGGCGCTTGCGGCGACCAGCCCGGCCATTCCGGACATGTTCCGCATGAACGCGGTCGCCCTTCCGATCCTGATGATCCTGGCCGGGCTCGCCGCCTCGCTCGTCGGCATCGCCGCCATGCGCGTGATGGAGCACGGCGACCCGGCCAACGCCATGCGCAACACCACGCTCATCGCCGCGGGGCTCTTCCTCGCCGCCGCCTGGTGGCTCGTCGATCACCTGGCCCTCGGCATGGACGGCAAGCCGGCCCTCGGCGCCTTCTACGCCGTGCTTGCCGGCACCGTCGGCGGCATCGCCATCGGGGCGGTTACCGAGTACTTCACCTCCGGGAAGCCGGTGCGGGACATCGCGCAGGCCTCGAACACCGGCGCGGCCACCAATATCATCGCCGGTCTCTCGGTCGGGATGATGTCCACGCTCCTTCCGATCCTCCTTATTGGCGGCGCCATCTACGTCTCGTATTGGGCCGCCGACCTCTACGGCATCGCCATCGCCGCGGTCGGCATGCTCGCCACGGTCGGCGTCACCATGACGGTGGACGCCTACGGTCCGATCGCCGACAACGCCGGTGGGATCTCCGAAATGAGCGGCCTCGGGCCGGACGTCCGGAAGATTACCGACGGGCTCGACGCTCTCGGCAACACGACGGCTGCCATCGGCAAGGGCTTCGCGATCGGCTCGGCGGCCCTCACGGCGCTGGCGCTCTTCACCGCGTTTGCCACGGCCGTGGCGCCGCCGGGCGAAGTGCTCCGGCTCGACATCCTCAACCCGATGGTCGTCATCGGCATGTTCATCGGCGGCGCCCTGCCCTTCGTCATGGGATCGCTCACGATGACCGCCGTCGGCCGCGCCGCGCAGGGCATGGTCGAGGAGGTTCGCCGCCAGTTCCGCGAGATCCCCGGCCTCATGGAGGGCACCGCCAAGCCGGACAGCGCGCGTTGCGTCGACATCTCGACCAAAGCCGCGTTGCGTGAGATGATCATCCCCGGCGTCACGGCCGTGGCCGTGCCGGTCCTGGTCGGCGCGTTCCTCGGCGTACAGACGCTCGGCGGCCTTCTCGCCGGCGCGACTGTCACCGGCGTCCTCCTCGCGCTCTTCATGGCGAATGCCGGCGGCGCCTGGGACAACGCCAAGAAGTACATCGAGGGGGGCGCACACGGCGGCAAGGGCAGCGAACAGCACAAGGCCGCCGTCGTCGGTGACACCGTCGGCGACCCGTTCAAGGACACCTCCGGCCCCGCCATGAACATTCTCATCAAGCTGATGAGCGTGGTGAGTCTCGTGCTGGCGCCGTGGTTCGCAAGCTTGGGCCGGTAGGCGGGGAAGCGGGCCAGCAATAACTCGGGGGGATCAGCGACCAAGCCGATGCCCCCGTGTTACTTCCCCGCGTCCCCGCGTCCCCGCCCTGCGCCTACACGGTCCACGTCTTCCCCTGCGTCATCAGCGCCTCCAAATCCGGGGAGCCCGTCGCCTGTTGCTCGTAGAGCGCTGCGGTGTAGCTCTGGACGGGGGCGGCGTAGAGCACGCCGAGCGCGACCGGGAACGGCGGCTCGAGCGCGGCGAGCATGCCGGCGAGCGTCCGGTTGGTCTCGTCGTGGACCAGGATGTCCTCCATCGTCACCCCAGCGTCGCCGAGGGTCACCACCTCGAGCGCAATGCTGGAGGGGTCGAGCCGCAGCCCCTTCTGCCGGTCCTTCCCGAACAGCAACGGCTGGCCGTGCACCAGGTGCAGCTGGCGTTCGTCTGCCACCGCCCGGTCGGTGAACTCATTGAAGACACCGTCATTGAACACCAGGCAGTTCTGGAACACCTCCACGAAGGACGCACCCCGGTTGGCGTGCGCACGCTTCAAGACATCGATCAGCTGCGCCTGCTGGGTGTCGATGCCGCGTGCGACAAACCGGCCCCCGGCACCGAGCGCGAAGGTGGCGGCGGACAGCGGCCGCTCGATGGACCCGTTCGGCGAGGTCGGGCTTTTGGTCCCCGCCCGTGACGTCGGCGAGTACTGCCCCTTGGTCAGCCCGTAGATCTCGTTGTTGAAGAGGATGATCTGCAGGTCGACGTTCCGGCGGAGCACATGCAACATGTGGTTGCCGCCGATGGATAGTCCGTCGCCGTCGCCGGTCATGACCCACACATCGAGCTCCGGATTGGCCAGCTTCACACCGGTCGCGAGGGCAGGCGCGCGCCCGTGCACCGTGTGGAATCCGTAGGTGGCCATGTAGTATGGAAACCGCGAGGAGCACCCGATGCCAGACACGAACACCGTGTTCTCGCGGCGTGAGCCGATATCGGCCAGCGCCTTCTGCACCGCCTTGAGAATCGCGTAGTCTCCGCATCCAGGGCACCAGCGAATCTCCTGGTTGGAGGCGAACTCCTTCGGCTGCAGCTTGACCAGGGTCGGGGTTGCGGTCATGCAGCACCTCCCTTCCCGTTACCGCTCGTTCGTTCCATGATCGCCCCGAAGATCGTGGACACCTTGAACGGTTTGCCATTTACCTGGCTGAACCGTTCGGCCGGCAGGAGGTACTCGGCCCGGAGGAGGGTCACGAGTTGTCCTCTGTTCATTTCCGGCACCAGGATGTTGTCGAACCGCTTGAGCAGATCGCCCAGATTGCGGGGGAACGGCGCGATATACCGGAGGTGAATATGCGACACGCGTCGGCCCTCTGCCCGCGCCCGCCGCACCGCCATGTGAATCGGCCCGAAGGTGGACCCCCAGCCGACCACCGCGAGTTCGCCGCGATCCTCGCCCTGGTTAACCGCCTGCTCGGGGATGTCCGCCGCAATACCGGCCACCTTGGCCGCCCGCGCCTCCGTCATCTGTGCATGGTTGTCCGGATCATAGGAGATGTCCCCCGTGTCGGCGTTCCGCTCGAGGCCGCCGATTCGGTGCTCCAATCCGGGACTACCCGGCCGTGCCCAAGGCCGCGCCAGGGTGGCGGGATCCCGCACGAACGGCTGGAATCCATGGGGGTCCGTGCGGAACGCCACCGGAAAGGTCGGCAATCCGGCTGGGTCCGGAATCAGCCACGGCTCGGCTGCATTGATCAGGTACCCGTCCGTCAACAGGAAGACGGGCGTCATGTACTTGGTGGCCAGTCGAACCGCTTCCATGGCCACTTCGAATCCGTCCGACGGCGTGGAGGCGGCGAGAACCGGCATCGGCGCATCGCCGTTCCTGCCCAGCACCGCCTGGAACAGGTCGGACTGCTCGGTTTTGGTCGGTAGGCCGGTCGAGGGCCCGGCGCGCTGCGCGTCGATGACGATGAGCGGGAGCTCGGTGGCGATGGCCAGCCCGAGTGCCTCGGTCTTGAGCGCGACCCCAGGGCCGGAGGATGACGTCACGCCGAGCGAGCCCGCGAAGGAGGCCCCGATGGCCGCACAGATGGCGGCAATCTCGTCCTCCGCCTGGAAGGTGACCACCCCATGCGCCCGCAGTCCCACCAGGGCGTGGAGCACAGGCGACGCCGGGGTGATCGGGTAGCCGGCGAACACCATGCGCTCGATACCTGCGGCCTTGAGCCCGGCCACCAACCCCCAGGCGACGGCCTCCGTGCCGCTGATGGTCCGGTAGGTGCCGGGCGCGACGGGCGCCGCCCCGATCGCAACCGGGCGAAGGAAATTGGGCAGCTCCGCGGTCTCGCCAAAGGCGTGTCCGGCGTTCAGCACCGCCACGTTCGCCGCCACGATCGCCGGGTCCGTTGCGAACTTCTTCTCGATCCAGTCGGTGGTGGTCTTCCGGTCGCGATCATACAGCCAGAGCACCAGACCGAGCGCCCACATGTTACGGGATCGGGCCGTCTGCTTGGAGGTGAGTCCGAGTCCCTCCACCGCGGCCACCGTAAGCCTGCCGATGTCGAGCGGGAGCACGATGAAGTCCGACAGGCTCCCGTCTTCGAGGGGGTTCGTGGCGTAGCCGGCCTTGGTGAGGTTCCGTTCTGTGAACGCACCCTTGTCGACGATCAGGGTGCCGCTCCGCCGGAGATCCATGATGTTGGTGATGAGCGCTGCCGGATTCATCGCGACCAGGACATCGAGGTCGTCGCCGGCAGTCGCCACCTCGACCGACCCGAAATGAATCTGAAACGCGGAGACGCCGAAGGTGGTCCCGACCGGGGCGCGGATCTCCGCCGGAAAGTCCGGGAAGGTGGCCAGGTCGCTGCCGGCCAGGGCGGTCTCCATGGCGAACCGGGCCCCGGTGATCTGCATGCCATCGCCGGAATCGCCGGCAAACCGGACGACGGCCTGCTCGCGCACCGCAGGCGGACCGGCCGTATCGGCCCCGCCAGGAACGCTGGTTGTTGATGACATAAAGGCCCGCCTAGTGTGGGGGGAGCGTCTGCAGTTCAATTGTATCCACGGAGCCCCGTGCGGCGCCAGCACCCCGCTTCCATTGGGAGCCCGTTCAAGCGATAATACCGCGTGCTCAGACTCGGTATTGTCGGTCTTCCGAACGTCGGTAAGTCCACGCTGTTCAACGCCCTGACCTCCGCCGGGGCGCTGGTGGCGAACTATCCTTTTGCCACGATCGAGCCGAACACCGGCGTTGTGCAGGTGCCGGACCCGCGGCTGGACGCCATCGCGGCGTTCGTCAAGCCGGAACGGACCCTGCCTGCCACCGTCGAGTTCCTCGACATCGCCGGGCTGGTGGAGGGTGCCAGCCAGGGCGAAGGGCTGGGCAACCAGTTCCTGGCCAACATTCGCGAGGTGGATGCGGTGGTCCATGTGGTTCGGTGCTTCGAGGACGACGATATCCAGCATGTGATGGGCAGCGTGGATCCGGTGCGGGACCGCGAGATCATCAATATCGAGTTGGGGCTGGCCGACCTCGCGTCGGTCGAAAAGCGCCTCGACAAGGCGGCGCGAACCGCGAAGTCGGGCGACGCCCAGGCCAAGCTGGAGGTCCGACTGTTGGAGGCGCTGCGCACCGCACTCGCCGCCGGACGGCCGGCCCGTTCCGTGGTCCCGGCCCCGGAGGATGCCGCTGTCTCCCAGGGCTTCAACCTCCTGACCGCGAAGCCGGTGCTCTATGCCGCCAACGTCGGCGAGCAAGAGATCAACAGCGGCAACACCCATGTCGAGGCGCTGCAGGCAGCGCTGGTGCACGACGAGGAGCCCGCGGACATCGTGACGTTTTCCGCCCAGGTCGAGGCGGAGTTGGCGGAACTCGCGCCGGAGGACCGCGCGGAGTTTCTCGAGTCCCTCGGCCTGACCGAATCCGGGCTCGACCGGCTGGCCCATGCGGCGTATCATCTCCTCGGCCTGCAGAGCTACTTCACCGCCGGCGAGAAGGAAGTCCGCGCCTGGACGATCCATCGGGGGGACCGGGCGCCCCAGGCGGCCGGAGTCATCCACTCCGACTTCGAGGCGGGGTTCATTCGGGCGGAGACCGTGGCCTACGACGACTTCGTTCGCGTCGGCGGATGGAAGCCCGCCCGGGAACAGGGACTCTCGCGGGCGGAAGGCAAGGAGTATGTCGTGCAGGACGGTGACGTTATGTTGTTCCGGTTTACCCCCTAGGAGCCCACACCGATGACTAATCCTATCGGCGCCGCCCAGCGGCAAGCCGGATTCGTTTCAGACGTCGACAGTGCGCGAATCGCCACGTTCCTCCGCGGCGTCTACTGGTGGATGTTCGGTGGGCTGGCCGTCACCGCGGTGGTGGCGCTTGCGGTCGCGAGTTCCCCGGCAGCCATCGGTACGCTCGTCACCAACAAGATCCTCTTCTTCGGGGTGATCATCGCGGAGCTGGTGCTGGTGGTCTACCTGTCGGCGCGGGTCGACAAGATGGCCCCCGCCACGGCGGGGATACTCTTCCTCGCATACTCCGCGCTCAACGGCGTCACCTTCGCGCTCATCCTCCTGGTCTACACCGGCGGGTCGGTGGCCAACGCCTTCTTCATCACGGCAGGGATGTTCGGCGCGCTCGCCGTGTACGGCAGCGTCACCAAACGCGACCTGAGCGCCATGGGGCGCTTCATGTTCATGGGATTGATCGGGCTGGTGCTGGCGAGCGTGGTGGGCATCTTCTGGCAGAACGATGCGATGCAGTTCGTCATGGGTGTGGTGGGGGTGCTGGTATTCTCAGGCCTCATCGCCTATGACACGCAGCGCCTGCGGGCGATGGCCTTGCAGGTGTCCGGTGAGCAGGCGGGCTCCTACGCCATCGTCGGCGCGCTCAGCCTCTACCTCGACTTCATCAACTTGTTCCTCTCCCTCCTCCGGATCTTCGGCAACCGCCGGAACTAGCGGGATCCTAGCGGGCAGGCGCGGCCGCGGTGAGGGTGCCGCGCCAGCTCTCGCTCAGCGCCGGGCACTCGGCCAACCGGACGCTCTCCTCGCGGCGCCGCGACCTCTCCTCCATCAGCTCTGAGGCCACGTAGACCGTCCAGTGCGGCCAGGGACGGTCCACCAGCGCCACCGGCATCCCACTCTCGACCCACCCCTCCGTCAGCACCCGGAAATACCAACCGGTCCGCAGGTTCGCCTGGACCAGCTTGACCATGTCCTTCCGATGGAAGCGCCGGTTGAGGGTGGCGCAGGGTTGACGCGGCTGGGACACTTCAAACCGGGCCTGCCCTATCCCAAACCGGTCACCTACACAGACCGTCAATTCGTCGACGCCGTCGATGGTCAGGTTCTCCCCGAACCACCCGGCCCCCACATCCGACCGGCCCAAGACCTCGCGCCACGAATCGTAGTGCGCTGCGGCGTAGGCCAGGACCGCTTTGTCGGGTCCGCCATGCACTTTCCGGTCGGCCTGCATGTCGCCGGCCACGCCCAGCCGCCCAACCCAGACGGCCCCTGACAGGGGTCGCTTGGCGATGGCGCTGGTCCATGGTCGGTCGAGGGGGTCGTCGGCGCCTTCGGCGCCGTAGGATCGGGGCACCCCGACCTGGATTGAACGGAGGATCATGGGGGGAAGATAAGGGGGCGCCCCTTTGACTCAAGTCCGCGTCGCGACTATACTTCCCCGCTCACAATACTCCTCCTCAGCTCCACACCAGGGCTGGGGCAACAGTCCAAAGGAAGGTGTCATGACCCGTCAGTATGAAGCGGTCTATATCTTCGATTCTGCCCTCGAAGAGGCCGCAATCAACGAGCGCCTCGAGCGTTTCCACACGCTCCTCGCCCAGCCCGACACCGAGGCACCGCAACTGTCCCATTGGGGCAAGCGGACCCTGGCCTACCCGATCAATCGCCACGAGACCGGCTACTACGTCATCGCGAAACTGGCGACCGCCCCCACGGCGCTGCCTGAGTTCGAGCGCGCCGTCAAGCTCGACGAGGGTGTCCTCCGGTTTCTCATTGTGACGAACGAAGGTCCACAGCCGGTTCCCCCAGCGGCCGACAAGGCGGACGGGGAGGACGACTGATGAGGCGCCCACAGAAGAGTTGCTCGATTTGTGAGTCCGGCGTGCGAGTCGTCGATTTCAAGGATGAGCGGACGCTCTCCCGTTTCCTGTCTGAGCGCGGCAAGATCCTGCCGAGCCGGCTTTCCGGGACTTGTGCGCGGCACCAGCGCCAGCTCAGCACCGCCATCAAGCGGGCTCGCGTCCTTGCCCTGCTGCCCTACCTGAAGGGCCACGGCGGCTGACCGTGACGAGTGGGCGGCCCCCGGAAGGACAGGTCCTGTCCTTCCGGGCCCGCCTGGCGGTCGCGGCCTACGTACTCTTCACCTGGCCGGTCATGACCGCGTTTTTCTTCGGGCCGCTCGCCGTGCTCGTCGCGGCGAGTCGGCCGCACGGGCGGAGGGCCTGGCTTTGGCTCGCGGCCCTGGCGCTCTGGCTTTCGCTCTGGGCCGCGCAGCCCGGCGGATTGTTGGAAGCGCTGATCCGGGCGGCGGCCGTGTTGTCGACGGGGATTGGCGTGTTGTTCCTGCTCCTCTCCGCTGGATCGGTATCGACCCGGGCGCTCCGGGGTACCGCCGCGGTGGTACTCAGCACCGCCGGACTCTCCCGCCTCGTGGGCCTGCGCTGGGCCGACCTGGAGCGGGCCGTCGTGCAGCAGGGGATGCTGGCGCAGCGCGCGGCCACGGAGTTGCTGAGCCGGGGTGGATCGACGCCCGACCCGGCGACACTGGACGCCTTGCGCACGCTCGGCGAAGGGCTCCGCCCGATGGCGCCGTTCTTCCCTGGCGTGCTGGCCCTGATCCTCTTCGCGGGGCTCTGCCTGGCGGCGCTGGTCGCCCCGAGGATCGGGGGTCGGGCGGTGGCGCCGATCCCGGGCCCGTTCGACGGGTTCCGGTTCAGCGATCACCTGGTCTGGCTGGTGATCGTCGGCCTGATCGGCCTGCTCTTCGCCGAATCGACGCCGCTCGCAGGCCCCGCGGCCAGCATGGTGACCTTCGGGGTCGGTTTGTACGCCCTGCGTGGCTCGGCGGTCCTGACGACCGCGCTGCGATCGGCGCCGCGACTGTTCATCGGGATGCTGTTCCTTGGTGCTCTTTTTCTCCTGCCATTCGCCGTCGGAGGGCTCGCCCTCCTCGGCTTGGCTGATACCTGGCTCGACTTCCGGCGGCGCATGGCGCCGCCGCCTTCTGGAGGGTTGGACCGATGATCGAAGTAATCCTGCGCGACGACATCAAGTCGCTTGGCAAGGCCGGGGATCTCGTTCGCGTCAAGCCGGGCTATGCCCGCAATTTCCTGTTGCCGAAGGGCCTTGCCTACGAGGCCACCGCGGGGAACAAGAAGCGGATTGAGGCGGAAACCAAGGCGCGGACTGTCCGCCTCACCGCCGAGAAGAACACCGCGGTCGCCGCGGCCGCCACCCTGTCGGCCATCGCCCTGACCTTCACGCGGAAGGCGGGGGACGAAGGCAAGCTCTTCGGCTCCATCACCTCCCAGGATGTCGCCGACAGCCTCGGGGCGCAGGGGCAGACCGTCGACAAGCGGAAGATCGAGCTCCCCCACCCCATCAAGGTCGTGGGCGAGCACACCGTCATCGTCCGCCTCCATCCCGAGGTGCACGCCGACGTTCGCGTGACGGTTGCCGCCGAGTAGGGGCCGCCCCCGCATGGGTGTCGGCATCGCCTACATGGACGGGCCCCGGCTGGCCCGTTCGCTCTTCGCGGCATCTGACTGGGTCGCGGCGGGCCGGGAGGAGATCAACCGGATCAATGTCTTTCCGGTGCCCGATGGCGACACCGGCACCAACTTCAGTCTGACCCTCCGCGCCGTCGCCGACGCCCTCCGGGCGCTCGGCGACGCCTCGCTTCCGGTGACGGCCACCACGATGGCGCGCGCCGCCGTCCTCGGCGCCCGCGGCAATTCCGGGATGATGCTCGCCCACTTCCTCATGGGCGTGGCCGAATCGATCGGCGACAGGGAGACAGCCACCCCGAGCGAACTCGCCGCCGCCCTCAGCGCCGGAGCGGCCGGCCTCTACGGCGCGCTGGACGACCCCAGGGAAGGCACCATCCTGACTGTCGCCCGCGAAGCCGCCGCCGCCGCCGAACGCGCCGCCGCACGATCCCCCGATATCGCCGAGTTCATGCGGCAGATGTATCTCGAGGGTGAGGAGGCGCTGGCGCGTACGCCCGAGCTGTTGGCCGTGCTGAAGGACGCCGGGGTGGTCGATGCGGGCGGGATGGGCTTCATGCGAATGATCGAAGGGGTGGTCCGGTTCATCGACGGCGATCCGATCCTGGCGGTCGCACCGGGCTACACCGGTGAGTACGCCGTTCCCGCCGCCGACATGACGGTCGCGGCCGATCAGGACTTCCAGTTCTGCACCGAGGTCGTGGTGCGCGGTGAGCAGTTACCACCCGCCAACGAGGTCCGCGCCGCCCTCCGGACCTTCGGCGGCTCCCTGGTCGTGGCGGTGATGGGTGACATCCTCCACGCCCATGTGCATACGAACACCCCTGATGCCGTCTTTACCTATGTGTCCCGATGGGGCAACCTCGAGAAGACGAAGGCAGAAGACATGCGGGCCCAGCACCAGGGGCTGCAGCACGGGGTGCAGAAGCAGGTGGGCATCGTCACGGACAGCGCCTCCGATCTCTCCGACTCGGTCCTGGACCGACATGGGATTTCGCTGGTGCCGCTCCAGGTGATCTTCGGCGATGAGGTGCTGCTCGATCGGGTGGAGTTGAAGCCGGAGGAGTTCTACCGCCGGATGCGCTCGGCGCCACAACTGCCCACCACGTCGCAGCCGACGGTGGCCGACTTCGTCCGGGTATTCCGGGAGGCACGGCACGAGGCCGAACAGGTGATTGCGATCCTGGTCTCCTCAGGACTCTCTGGCACCTTCCAGTCGGGGGCCGCGGCCATCAGGGCGGGAGGGCTGACCAATGTCCGGCTGGTGGACAGCAAGTCGGCATCACTCGGGGCCGGCATGCTGGCGCTCCGGGCAGCGGAGCTGGCGGAACAGGGATGGCCGGCAGATGCGATCGCCACCGAAATCGAACGGGTGCGGGACCAGTCTGGTGTGTTCCTGACGGTGGACAAGTTCGACAACCTGCTCCGCAGCGGTCGGGTGAGCCGGGGCAAGGCCTGGCTCGGCGGCCTCCTCGACGTGAAGCCGATCCTCTCGCGCGATGCGGCGGGGCGGGTCGTCCCGATCGATCGGGCCCGCGGGCGGGAACAGTTGATCGGTCGGGTGTTGTCCCTGCTGGAGGCGCGGCTGCAGCCGCGGCCGAAGCAGCTGCGATTCGGGGTCGTACACGCCGAGGCCCCTGATGTCGCCAAGCGGGTTCGGGATGCGCTGGTGGCCGCCTACCAACCTCGCGACTGCTTTGTTTCGCTCGCGACGGGAGTGCTCGGAACGCATGTCGGGGAGGGTGCATGGGCAGTGTTTTATCAAGTCGAGGACGGCACGCCGCCGGCCCCGCCCAACCCCCGGAGCCCAGGTTGAGGAAAACGCCGTCGCTGCCGGCGACGTTACGCGCCGCGGTACAGGCCGCGGACGACCTGAAGGCCCGCGACCTGACCGTCCTCGATCTGCGCGGCCTGCACGATGCTACGGACTATTTCCTCGTGGGCTCCGGGACCTCCGACGCGCATGTGCGGGGTATCGCCCATGCGGTGCTCGATGCCCTGGCCCGCGAGGGGCACAAGCCGCACCATGTCGAGGGACTCCCCTCGGGACGCTGGGTCCTGCTGGACTTCGTGGATTTCGTGGTTCACCTGTTCCATCCAGACGCGCGCGCGTTCTATCAGCTGGAGCGCCTTTGGGACGATGCCCCGGCGCTTACGCCGCGCCCCTGACAGCAATCGGATCGTCATGACACTACGGTCACTCATCCTGCTGGCCCTGTTCGCGACCGTTCCCACGGTCGCGTCGGCACAGTATTTCGGTCAGAACCGCGTCATGTACCAGAAGTTCGACTTTGAGATCATCCATACGGAACATTTCGATGTGTACTTCTATCCCGTCGAGCGGGAGGCGTCGTTCGACGCCGCTCGCATGGCGGAGCGCTCCTATGGCCGGCTCTCCACCCTCCTGAACCACCGGTTCATCGAGCGCAAACCGATCATCCTGTATGCCTCCCCGTCGGAGTTCCAGCAGACGAACGCCCTCGGCGGAGACATTGGTGAAGCGACCGGCGGCGTGACCGACTTCATGAAGCACCGCGCCATCATGCCGTTCACCGGGGCGTACAAGGACTTCGACCACGTCCTGATGCACGAAATGGTGCACCAGTTTCAGTACGACACCTGGTCGCGCGGCAAGGCGGGGTCCGGCATTGCCACCATCATCCAGGTCAATCCGCCGCTCTGGTTCGCGGAGGGCATGGCCGAGTACCTGTCGCTGGGCCAAATCACTCCGGAAACGGCGATGTGGTTGAGGGACGCCGTGCTCCAGGGCAAGCTCCCGACCATCCAGCAACTGACCTACGACCCCTTCATCTTCCCCTATCGGTTCGGCCATTCCATCTGGGCCTACATCGGCACACGGTGGGGCGACGAAGCGGTCGGAGCCATCCTCTCGGCCACGCTGGGTGGTGGCGGTGTCGATGGGGCCTTTCGACGGGTCCTGGGCATCTCACTGGACCAGCTCTCGGTACAGTGGCGGGACTGGGTGCAGGAGACCTACCTGCCGGATGTCGCTTCCAAACAGCTGGCGTCGGCCGTCGGCGAGCCGCTGCTCACCAAGGCCAGGTCCGGCGGGACCCTGCATCTCGCCCCCGCACTCTCGCCGGACGGCAAGCTCATCGCCTACCTCAGCGAGCGGAACTTCTTCTTCATCGACTTCTACCTGGCCGACGGGGAAACGGGCAAGGTCGTCAAGAAACTCGCCAAGTCGGTGTTCGACTCGAATTACGAGACGTTTCGCTACATCAGTTCGATCTCCTCCTGGTCACCGGACGGCAAGTACCTCGTCTTCGCGGCCCGATCCCAGGGTGGCGACCACATCGTCATCTTCGATCCGATCCGCCGGAAGGCGGTCCGACGGATTCGCGTGGAGTTGAGCGGCCTCTCCTCCCCCGTCTTCAGCCCGGATGGAACGCAGCTCGCCTTTATCGGGATGGAAGGCGGCCTGTCGGATCTCTACGTCATCAACGCCGACGGCACCGGCCTACGGCAACTGACCGACGACCGGTACGCGCAGCTGATGCCGGCCTGGTCTCCGGACGGGCACACCATCGCCTACGTGACGGACGAGGGGCCGGGCACCAACTTCAACGACCTCAGTTACGGGAATTTCCGTATCGCCCTCTTCGACGCGGACCTGGGCCGACGGGAGCTCATCCCACACATGGAGGTGGGCCGTAACGTCAGTCCCCAATGGGCCCCGGACGGAAAGTCGTTCGCGTTCGTCTCCGATCGAACAGGCATCGCGAACATCTATCTGTATGAAATCGGTGGGGACATCTACCAGCTGACCAACCTCTTCACCGGGGCACAGTCCGCGACGCCGCTCTCCCCTGCGCTCAGTTGGGCTCGGGAGGCCGACCGCCTTGCGTTCGTGTATTTCGAGGACCAGAACAACGACATCTACACCATCCAGAACCCACGGTCATTGAAGCGACGGCCGTGGCGGCCAGCGCCGGAGACGGTGGCAGCCGCAGGACAACCCGATTCGGTCAACGCGCCGTCTCCGACCGACAGCGTCGTTCCCCGCCCTGATTCGGGGGCGGGGGTCGCCGTTTCACCCGCTCCCGACTCAGGCGCGACGCCGCCGGCGGTGCCCGGCGTGCCGCAGGCCCGCGAGGGCGGTTCCATCTATCGCACCCCCTCGGGCTTCCGCGCCGCCGCGGTCGCACCGAACCTGACCGACACCGCCGGACGTCGGGTGGACGAGGTGACCGTCATCGGGCTGCTCGACTCGGCCTCACTCTTCCTGGTGGACACCAGCAGTTTCACCGTCGGTCCGTACAAGCGGAAGTTCACGGCGGAAAGCGCCGCGCGACCGTCGGTCGGGTATACGCGCGACAACTTCGGCAACGGCATCTACGGCGGCGGCGCGATCCAGTTCGGGGACATGCTCGGGAACGAGCAGCTGATCTTCGCCGGATACATTAACGGCTCCCTGAACCAGGGCGACTTTCTCGCCGCGTATGCCAATCTGAGCGGCCGCTTGAACTGGGCGATAGGATTCCAGCAGTATCCCAACTACTACGTGCTGCAGCCGGTCGTCGTTCGGGACGATCCGGCCCCCGGTCTCAATACCTACGTCACACGCACCCGGCTCCTCACCACCCGACAGATCTTCGGGCGCGGCTTCTACAACATCAACCGCTTCCAGCGCCTCGAGATGGGGTTGGCTCTCGGGCAGATCGACGATGGGATTCAGAACTTCTACCAGACGTATGACCGCGAGACAGGCGTCCTCGCCGGCACGCCGTATCAGGAGACCTTCTATTTCAAAGGCCAGCAGATTGCGACGCCCTCCATCGCGCTGGTCTACGACGCAACCTTCACAGGATGGATCGGCCCGCTCTTCGGCACACGCTACCGCGCGGAGATCTCGCAGACCGTCGGTGGCTGGAATGTCACCCAGTTGCTGCTCGATTACCGCCGATACATCCCACTGAAGAGAGGCGTCGTCCTTGCCGCGCGCGCCCTCTACGCTGGGCAGAAGGGCCCTGATGCCGACCGACAGCGCTACTTCCTCGGCAGTACCGACCTGGTGCGCGGCCGCACCTCAGGATCGTATTACCGCTACGAGTGCACCACCACCAGCGGCAATCTCGCCCCGCTGACCGGCTGCTATGCGCTCGACCAGATGGTCGGCACCGAAATCGCCGTCGGCAACCTCGAACTGCGCTTTCCACTGGTGAACTCCTTCCTGGGCATGGGACCGCAGGGCCTGCCGTATGTCGACGGCGTGGCCTGGGTCGACTACGGCGTGGCGTGGAACCAGTGGAACTCCGTGGCGTTCTCGAAGAACCCCAACGACTCCTTCACGCAACAGGCCCTCACCCGGACCCCGGTCACCACCCTCGGCGTCGGGGCTCGCATCAACTTGTTCGGCTATATGCTCCTCCGCTTTGACTGGGCATTCCCCCAGGGGCGTGGGATCCCGCCGTACTGGACCATCACCATCGGGCCGCCATTCTGATTCTGGCCTGAAACAGGCCCGATATCCGGTCTGGCCCCTGCCCCGCCAAGCGCCTATTTTTGGCCTGTGCCGTCCCCCCATCTGAAAGGCCTGACCGCCCTCGCGGTTGGCCTCATGGCTTGCCAAGGATCTCCCGGCTCCGATGCCGGGGCGCTGCCCCCAGCCTCGCAGGCCGTCCCCTCTACCAGCCTCCTCCGCCTCCCCCGATCCGGCGGTAGTCCCCGAGTGTATGCCGGCTCTGCGCTGGAGGACATCGGATGGCGCGCACGGGGACGGACCCCCGCGGTTCAGATGGTGGTGGGGTTCGACCAGGAGCAGGCACTGGCCTACGCCGTGGACTCCACCGGCGGGCTCCAGGCTCTGGACCTGAGCACCGGCACCGCCCGGTTGCTGACCTCCGGTGTCGCCGGTGTCGTCCTCGGTCCCGAGGGCACCCTCTGGGTGGTGGACAAGAAGGACTCGGTCGTCCGGATCAGGAACCGCCTCGCCAAGAAGACCGATGCGACCCTGCCGGTACGGCCGACCGCGCTCTATGGCACCGGCGACCGTCAGCTCATTGCGATCGAAGGCGGCGACACCGCCCGGGCCATCCTGGTCACGGGCTCCGAATCCGGCATCTCCGCCGACTTGCCCACCACCCACACCGCCGCTTCCCCATGGGGAGACCTCGTCGCGGCCGCGGCCCCGACCGGCGTGTACCTCTGGGCCCCACACGGGAGCACGCCGATCCGACGTATCCGGGTGAGTGGCACGCCAACCTCGGTCCGATTCTCCGCGTCGGGCCACCGGATCTACGTGGGACGAGAGGCCGAGAATCTGGCCGTCATCGATCGATACGCCGAGAAGCGTCTCGACGATATCCGCGTGCCAGGCGCTGCCGCGGGCCTCCGGGTCGCCCCCTACGGTGGATGGCTTCTCGCGCGACCGGATTCGGGAGAGTCGATCTGGCTGATCAATCTGGCCACCGGCGAGTATGTGGGCGCAGTGGCCGGCCCGTGGGCAGCCGACCTGCCAACGGTGCTCGGGGACGCCACGCTGCTTGTCCGCGAAGGGGAGGACGTGGTGGCGCACGACCTCTCCCAGGAGGGATTCCCGGAAACCGGGCGCCTCAAGGGCCGGGCCGCCGACCTGTACCTCCCGATGCCCTGGGTCCCGCGGGGCAACATGCCTGAGCGCATCGCACCCAGCCCCAACCCCACCCAGCAGGCTGAGGCCTCACCCGAGAGCCCCGGCGGGCAGGTAGAGCCGCCGTCGACCGTGTATCTGCAGGTGAGTCGCTCCCAGAATCCGGCGTGGGCCCAGGCACTCGCCGGTGAGATTCGGGACGAAGGGTTCCCTGCGCTCGTGATCACTCCCCAGACCGGCGAGGAAGCGTACCGCGTCGTCGTTGGTCCGTATCCCTCCCGTGAGGCCGCCGAATCGGCGGGCCGCCGGCTGGGGCGTCCCTCGTTCATCTATCACCCGTAGCCGTCCCGGGAATCCACTCCATGAAGCTCTCCAAGCTCGAACTGTCCGGCTTCAAGTCGTTTGCGGACACCGTCACCCTCACTTTTGAGGAAGGGGTCACGGCCATCGTCGGCCCAAACGGCTGCGGGAAGTCGAACGTCAGCGATGCGGTGCGGTGGGTACTCGGCGAGCAGTCGGCCCGACTCCTGCGCGGCGGCAAGATGGAAGACGTGATTTTCCAGGGTGCCGCCGGCCGCCGGCCGGTCAACGTGACCGAGGTCTCGCTCTACCTCGACAATTCCGACGGCACCCTTCCGATCGCCTACCAGGAAGTGCAGATCACCCGGCGGCTCTCCCGCTCCGGCCACAGTGAGTATCTCCTCAACCGCGCGACCGTCCGCCTGCGCGACATCCAGGACCTGCTCCGGGGCACCGGCCTCGGCGGTGACGCCGGCGTCGTCATCGAAGCGAAGATGATTGACCTGCTTCTCTCCGATCGCGCGGACGAGCGGCGCTCCCTCTTCGAGGAGGCGGCCGGCATTGGCCTGTACCGCGATCGGAAGCACAGCACCGAGCGTCGAATCGAGGAGACCGCCCTCGACCTGCAGCGCGTCGAGGATCTCGTGGCGGAAGTTCAGTCGCAGCTTCGCAGCCTGGCCCGGCAACGGGGCCGTGCGGAACGACACACCAAATTGATGGAAGAGAAATTCGCCGTGCAGTTGACCCTGGCGCGGGCCCAGCTCGATCGGCTGACCGCCGAGGTCCGCGACAAGGAGGCCCGGTACGCTGATCTGGCCGGTGCCCTGCCCGACCGCCGCACCGCCCTCGCGGCCATCGAGGTGGACCGTGAAGAAGCGGCCCGACGTCGCGCCGCGGCCGAAGCCGCGCGGACCGACATCGCGCGCCGGCTCGGCGAGAGTCGCGTCACCCTCGGCCGTCTCGAGGGCGACCTCAATCTCGCCTCCGAGCGGATCGCCAACGCCGGCCATCGCCGGGTGCGCGCACTGGAAGAACGCAGCCTCATGGAACAACGCGCCCAACAGGCGCTCCGGGAGCGCGATATCGCGGCGCAGGAACGGGACACTGCCCAGGCGGACTACGACCGTATCCAGGCCGAATTACAGGGTCGAGCCAGTGTGGAAGATGCGGTGAAGACGCGGCTGGCAGAGCAGCGGACACAAGTACGCCAGGTGGAAGAGACACTCCAGCGCCAGGCGCAAACCCTCCGTTCGCTCGAAGGTGAGCGCGCCGCGCTGGAAACGGACTTGGCCTCGCTCCGCGACCGTGCGGTACAGGCAGGCACGCTCCGGGACGGTCTGGGCCAGGAACTCGATGCCACCACGCAGCGGAGGGACGCTCTGGCCGCCGAGGCTGAGCGTCTCCTCGGCGCGCACCGCACCGCCGCGGCAGATGCAGAACGGGCCCGACATCTCCTCGCCGAGACTCGCGAACACGAGGCCCTCGCACGCGCCGATCGCCGCCGGGCCGAGGAGGCGGTTGCCCAGCTCTCCGCCCGTCATGAGGCGCTTGGGGAACTGGAGCGGGACCGGGTCGGCCTGGCGCCCGGCGCCGCCGCCCTGCTCGCGGCGCGCGACCGCTTCGATGGTGGGGTCCTCGGCCCGCTCAGCGATTTCCTGCGCACCAGCGCGCACGATGCCGACATCGCCGAGAAGCTCCTCGGAGAATGGGTGCATGCCGTCCTGGTGCGGGATGACGCCACGATCGGCGCCATCCAGCAGTGGCACGCCGAGTCCGATGTCGGCGCCATCGTACTGCTCTCCGCCGAGCGGGGCCCGGCCCGGGAGGGGGGCAGCCATCCACTGGAGCAGACGCTGCGGGTCGAAGATCCTGCCGCCGCACGATGGGTACGGGCCCTGCTGGGTGGCTCGGAAGTGCTTGACGCCGGAGGACGCGCCCTCAGGCGCAGCAATGGCGCCGTGCTCCTCGCCGGCGGTGGTGCCCCCTCCGGTCCACTGCGCCGGCGCGCAGAACTTGAGGCCCTTACCGGCGACCTGCAGGCGGCGCGTACGACCCTCATGGCAGCCGAAACCGCGGTCGCCACGACCGTCACGCGGCTCGCCGAACTCGAGGCGGCGCTCGCCTTGGCCACCGAGACTGCCGAGCGCGCACGGGAGGCAGAACGCGTCGGGGGTTCGGCTCGCGATGACGCCGAACGGTCTCTCGCGACCCGTACCCGGGAACTGCAGGAGGCCGAGGCCCAGGTGGTCCGGATCACCGAGCGTCTCTCGGCCTCGGAGTCTCGCCTCGGCGAAGTCGATGCCGCGCTCACCGAAGGCGAGCTGTCCAAGGTGCGCCTCGACGAGGCGCTCAGCGTGGGCCGCGAGCAACTCGCGGGTTTGGAGACCGAACAGGAAACGGCCCGCGAGGCACGCGTCCACTGGCAGGTGCAGCTAGCTCACGTAGAGGCCCGTCTCCTCGGCGCCGGTGAGCGGCTCGCCCGTGCGGAACAGGTCGGGCAGGAAGCGGCGGGGTCGGCCGCCACGCTGGCGGGCGAACTCACCCAGCTCGAAGGCGATGCCGCCACGCTGGCAGCCGAGCAGGTTGCCTGGCAGGAAGAGCGCGCCGAGCGGCACGTGACGCTGCTGGAGCTGGAGGCCGCAGCGGCAGAGGCTGAGGAGGCGCTGTCGGTGGCGGCAGACATCCTCGGCACAGCGGAGCGCAGGCTCCACGAGGATCGCGAGCGCCTCGAACACTCCACCGAGGAGCACCACCGCCTGCAGCTCGAACTCTCCGAGGCGGCGGCCGAGCGCCGGCGCATCATCGAGCGGGTGGAGACGGAGTGGAAGCGCCCCCTCGACCAGCTCTTTGAGAGCGCCCCCTTCCTCGACCTGGACCTCGACACACTGGCGTCGGAGTCCGCGCGCATCGTCGCCGCCCTCGAGAGCATCGGGATGGTGAACCCGCTCGCGGTCGAGGAGCACGCAGAAGAGAGCAAGCGACTCGAGTTCCTGTCGGCCCAGCGAGACGACCTCGTGGCCGCCCGGCAGTCGCTGCAGCAGGCTATCCGCGAAATCGACGGTACAGCGCAGGCAATGTTCCTGGAGACGTTCACGGCGGTGCGGGCCAATTTCCTGACGGTGTTCCAGACGCTGTTCGGTGGCGGCGAGTGCGACCTCCGGCTCTCCCTCGCGGACGATCCGCTCGAGAGCGAAATCGAGATTCACGCCGCGCCGCGCGGCAAGCGGACCCAGCGTATCCACCTCCTCTCAAGCGGGGAGCGGACGCTCGTAGCCGTCTCGCTGCTCTTCAGCATCTACCTGACGAAGCCGAGCCCCTTCTGCCTGATGGACGAAGTGGACGCGCCGCTCGACGACTCCAACGTGGGGCGGTTCACCAAGCTGCTGGACGAGTTCAAGCACAGCAGCCAGTTCCTGGTCATCACGCACAACCCGCGAACGATGCAGGCGGCCGACGCGGTCTACGGCGTAACCATGCAGGAGCCGGGCGTCTCGACCATCGTGGGCGTCCGCCTCGGCGAGCCGGTGCTCTGATGCTAGTGGTCATGCGCCACGACGCCCGGGAGGAGGACGTCCGGGCCGTCGTCGAGGCGATTCAAGCCATGGGGTACGAGGCCCGTCCGATGCCAGGCCGGCAACGGACGACCGTGGGCCTGGTGGGCAATGAGGGCCGGGTGGATGGCACCAGGCTGACGTCACTCGATGGCGTGCAGGAGCTCATCCATGTCACCCAGCCGTACAAGCTGGTCTCCCGTGAGTGGAAGCAGGAATCGACCGTTGTTCGGCTCCCCGGTGGCCTCACCATCGGCGGCGACGAGGTGCAGGTCATCGCCGGACCCTGCTCTGTCGAGGGCGAGACGCAACTGCTGGCGGCGGCCCGCGCAGTAAAGGAGGCCGGCGCTACGCTCCTCCGCGCCGGAGCGTTCAAGCCACGGAGTTCTCCGTACTCGTTCCAGGGGTTGGGCCCCAAAGGGCTGAAGCTGCTGGCGCTCGCACGGCAGGAAACCGGGCTGCTGATCGTGACCGAGGCAGTGGATCCGGAGGGCGTCGACCTGGTGGCCGAAGCGGCCGACATCATCCAGATCGGCGCCCGCAACATGCAGAACTATTCCCTGCTCCGTCGAGCGGGGCGGGCCGGGAAGCCGGTCCTGCTGAAGCGCGGGATCGCCGCGACCATCCAGGAGCTCCTCCTGGCCGCCGAGTACCTGCTCGCGGAAGGAAATGCCGACGTCATCCTTTGCGAGCGAGGCATCCGGAGCTACGACACCCAGACCCGCAATCTCCTCGATCTGAGTGCCATCCCGACGGTGCACGCCCTCTCCCACCTCCCCATCATCGCCGATCCCAGCCACGGGACTGGGCGAAGAGACATGGTCCCCTCGATGGCCCGCGCCGCGGTGGCGGCCGGCGCCGATGGTCTTCTCGTGGAGGTCCACCCGAACCCGGAGCAGGCGCTCTCCGATGGCGGCCAGAGTCTCCGCCCCGAACAGTTCGATCGCATGATGGGCGAACTCCGGCTCATCGCCGAGGCGATCGGGCGGCGGATCGCCGAGCCGGTGGTCGCCCGGACATGAGCCTCACCCGTGCCGTCCTGCTCGGGCTGGTCGTCACCGTGGCCGCGCCGCTGCAGGCCCAGAGCGCCGATTCCATCATCCGCCGCACCTCGACCATCTATCGGCAGCTGCATTCATTGACCGCCGACTTCGATCAGGTGATCAGCAACGAGATGATCGGGACTTTCAAGAGCCGGGGCGCCCTCGCACAGTCTGGGCCCTCGCGCCTCTCGATGCGATTCACCGATCCCGGCGGGGAGGCGATCGTGATCGACGGCACATCCATCTGGATCTACACGCCGAGCACCACGCCGGGACAGGTGCTCCGGGCGCCGCTCGTGCGTGCGGCTGGCTATGGGGTGAACCTGCTGGGATGGCTGCTCGATCGGCCGACGGAGCGCTACACGGTCAGCTACCTGCGCGCCGACACGGTCGCCGGGACCGCCGTTGATGTCCTCCGGTTGGCCCCTGCGGTGGACGGACTGCCCTTCACCTCGGCCACGCTGTGGCTCGCCAGGAGCGACGGGCTGCCTCGCCGCCTCGAGGTCTCCGAGCCATCGGGGAACCGCCGCACCCTGACCCTCTCGAAGTTGCGCACCAACCTGACCCTGCCGGCGGACACGTTCACATTCACGCCGCCAACGGGCGTCAAGGTCATCGACCAGTAGCCGCCCGCAGCACCGATTCCACCTCCGCCGCCAGCCCCTCCTCGAGCCCCGCGCGACGCGACAGCGCCAGCGCCTCCAACCCGACCACCGCATAAAGGGCCCGATCCGCCGACGAGAGCGCGGCGAGATGGGCCGCGACCGTCGCCGTATCGCCGCGGCGAATGGCGCCGGTCAAGGCATCCGCGGGTGCGAGACGGTCGAGGTTCAGGGCGGCGCCGTGCTGGAGCGGCAGGTAGATCTTCGCGGCCACATCCGTCGGCACACCTGCTTCCTCCGCGAGGCGGACCGCCATACCGGTGAGTACGACGGTGTAGTTCGCCACGAGGGTAGCGCCGGCGTGATAGGCAGGCTTGGCACCGGGCGGAATGCGCACCGGGGTCATGCCGAGGAGGCTCGCCAGCGCTTCGCCGGCCGCGAGCGCCCGACCATCTCCCTCGATGCCCGCGTAGGCCCCTCGTAACCGTTCCGGCGCTGCCGCAGGATCGGAGACGGTCTGCAGGGGGTGGAATGAGCCAAGGCCGGCGGAGGTACCGTCCAGGGCCCGCAACGCGTCCCGGTCGAGCAACCCCGAGAGGTGAAGGACGGCCTGCCGGGCACTGACGACCTGCTCGGTGGCGAGCCGCTCCGCGATGGCGGGGACCACTCCGTCCGGTGTCGCGATGAGGAGCACGTCGGCCTCGCGGCAGCCACCAGCCCAATCGTCGACTTGCACGACGAGCGGAGCCGGCACCGGCCTGACCCGGCGGCCCAGCAGCGTCACCTTCGCCCCGGCACGCGAAAGGGCCAAGGCTAAGCCCTGGCCCATCCGGCCGGCGCCGATGACGGCGACGCGGAGCGGCATCTCGTTACTTCCCGGCGGGTACCGGGGCCCCAGGTGCGAGCGACAACAGCGCCTTCGGCGTCGACGCCTTGGTCAGCAAGCCGAGTGCGGTCTGCACCTGCGGGTCGTCGGCCGCACGCCGGCGGAACTCTGCGGACCGCCCAAATATGTAGCGCGCGATCACATATCCAAGCTGTGAATCGATCCACCGCGACGCGCCGTCGAAGGTGCCCTGGTTTACATCAACGCCCTTGGCGCGGAGCCGGGTGTAGACCTCCCCACGCATGGCCGGCGTGACGGCAAAATTCGGCGACTTCAACGTTCCCGCATTCTTCAGCTCAAGCGCATAGGTCGTCATCACGTCGAAATAGGCGGGAATCTTCGCCCCGAGCGCATCGCGGAATTCGCGTTCGGCGGTCGTGAAGGTGTCCTGCTGGACCACGATGTCGGGAACGATGCCGCCGCCGCCGAGCACGATCCGGCCGTCGTCGGTCATGAACTCGGGGAGTTTGAGCGAGTCACCCTGCGCCTCGAGGACCGAATCGGGCACGACCCCACCATTCCGGGCCGCCAGCATGGCCTGGATCATCTGGTCCCGTTCGTCGGCGGCAGTGCGCTGAATGGTGCGGCCGCTGGGCGTGTACCACCGCGCGGTGGTGAGCTTGAGAGCGGTGTTCTGGTCGATGCGGAACACCGACTGGACCAGCCCCTTGCCAAAGGTCGGCAAGCCGACCACGAGCGCCCGGTCGTGATCCTGGAGTGCGCCGGCGATAATCTCGGCCGCGCTGGCCGAGTACATGTCTACCAGGACGACGATCGGCATGTCAGGCCACGCCTGGGGCTTCGTATCCGAGTAGGTCTCCGAGGAGCCGGCCGCGCGGCCGCGCGTCGAGACGACTTCCTGGCCCGGGTTGAGAAAGAGATCCGAGACGTCCACGCCCTCGTCCAGGAGGCCGCCCGGGTTTCCGCGCAGATCGAGAATCAGCGACGAGGCCCCTTGCCTGCGGAGACTGTCGATCGCCTCGCGTAATTCGCTCGTCGAGGCCTGGCTCACAACCGATAGGGCGATGTAGCCAATACTGTTCGAGAAAAGCGTCGGGGAGATAACCGATCGATTGTGGATCCTTGCCCGGGTGAGCTTGAATTCGATCGGCGCATCCACGGCGGCACGCCGAATCGTCAGGGCCACGTCAGTCCCGGCCTCTCCCCGCAAGGTGGACACCGCCTTCTCAGACGAGTAGTCCTGCGTGGTGGTGCCGTTGATGGCTGTGATCTGGTCGCCAGTCTGGATACCGGCCCGCTCCGCCGGCGTATCCGGCAACGGGGCCACGACGGTAATCCACCCGGCGCGAACCTCGATCTGGATGCCGAGCCCACCGTAGTTGCCGGTCGTGGACTCGGTGAGCGCCTTGTAGTTGTCCCCTTGGAGGAGGTCCGTGTACGGGTCGTGCAGCTCCTCGAGCATGCCGACGGTGGCCTTCTGGTAGAGGGCCGCCTCGCCGATGCTGTCCACGTAGTAGGTCTGCACGCGGGCGAGCACGTCGTCGAACAGGCGCGCACTCTGGTAGACGCCGCCGTCGTTCGTCACACCGCGCTGCAGCAGCCATCCCCCCGAGAAGAAGGAGATGCACGCCACCGCCAGGATCACTCCCCACCGTTGCTTCATGACTGCCTCCAGAGGTCGGGCCGCACAGTCCGCACGGCCGTCCAGGCCGCCTCGAGCAACTGCTCGGGGCTCCCGGTGCCATCTAAGTGTACCACGCCGGGGCCCGTCACCGCGACGTAGGCCCGACAGATTCGATCATGAAACTCACTCGACTCCCGATCGAGCCGATCCAGCGCCTTCCCCGCCGCCTCCTGCCTCCCTCGCCCCACTCCGGGTGGGAGGTCAAGCACCAGCGTGAGGTCTGGGCGCAGACCGCCGGTCGCGGCGGCGTTCCCGGCGGCCACTAACGCCCCATCCACACCCCGGCCGACCACCTGGTACACTTCGGTCGACAGCGTGAACCGGTCGGCCAACACCACCTGGCCACGAGCGAGCGCCGGGCGGAGCACCTGCACGGTCAAATCGGCCCGCGCAGCGAGGAAGAGGAACAACTCGGCCACCGGGGCGACCTCGTGATCGACCTCCAGCAACGTTTGGCGCACCGACTCGGCCAACGCAGTCCCACCCGGCTCCCTGACCACCACCGGCTCCTGCCCCGCCGTCGCCATCCGTGCGGCAAGTGCCCGGATCAGGGTGGACTTCCCGGACCCCTCCGGCCCCTCGACAACGACGAACAGCCCCGGGTCGGCCATCAGAGCGTGATGATGCTGCTCGTGGCGCCCAGTTCCATCCCCTCGCTGATCTCCTGATTGACCTTGGTCATCAGCTTCTCAAAGTTGGCCCGGGCCACGGCGTATGCCTGCCCGGTGGTGCTGACCTCGAGTTCCCGGACCGCGGTCTCGTACTCAGCCGTGGTCTCGGGATCAGGCATCTGGCCCGCGGCCATCATCTGATCCACCTTGGTCGCGAGCTGCTGAATGGCATCGAGCTTGGCGACCGTGGGCGCGTCTTCACGGAGCGCCTGCTCGGTGCGACGGAGGGTCTTGTACTCGGTTGACTGGCCGATCTGGCGGCCGAGATCCTTTGCCTTCTCCGAAATCACGACGTCTCACTCCTCCGCGCGAGCACATAGCGCGCACGGTCGTAGAGGTCCATGTGTACGGCCGGCTCGATCCATCCCGATCCGGCAGCGAGAGCGGCCACGTCGGCCGCGCGATGACAATCCACTTCCAGGGCGATCCAACCGCCCGGCTTGACGACAGTGTGCCCCTCCCGCAGGAGCTGTCGCGTCGCGTCCAGCCCGTCCTTGCCACTCTCCAGCGCCACCCTCGGCTCCCAGGCCCGGACGGCGGGCTCGAGCATGTGGTATTCGCGGTCGGTCAGGTACGGCGGGTTCGCCACCAGCACGTCGAGGGATTCCCCTCGGAGCGGGCCGATCAGGTCGCCGAGCCGCCACTCGATGGCGAGCCCAGCCCGCTCCCCGTTCTCCCGGGCCTGTGCGAGTGCCTCACGGGACGAGTCCACGCCAATCACCCGTTGGTATCGGCCCTCCTGGGCCAGCGACAGCGCGATGCAGCCACTCCCCGTGCAGACATCAGCAACGACACCGACACCCATTCTATCCAAGACGAGTGCAACAAGCCCTTCGGTTTCGGGCCGGGGAATAAGCGCCCGGCCGTCGGCGGCCAACAGGAGGTGTCGGAATCCGATCGTCCCGGTCACGTGGGCAAGGGGTTCCCCGCCGGCCCTGCGATTGGCGAGGCGCGCCAAGTGGTCCGCCTCCGCCTGACCCAGCACCCTGTCCGGATGTAACCGCGCCTGCCCGGCATCGAGGGACCACGCCGCCTCGGCGAGCCGTGCCGCCTCCCGGCGGGCATCCACCACCCCGGCCCCTTGAAGCAACTCCGCCGCGGACTCGAGGGCCGATGCCGCCGTCTGCGGCCGGTCAGTTACCACTCGCCGCCTCTTCCATACGGCTCGCCACGCGAAGCGCCTCGACAACTTCCTCGATGTGCCCGTCCATGATATCGGGCAGGTTGTGGACCGACAGGTTGATCCGGTGGTCGGTCACCCGACTCTGCGGATAGTTGTAGGTCCGAATCTTGGCGGAACGGTCGCCGGTGCCGACCATCGCCCGGCGGTCTCGTGCCCGCGCGGACTCCTGCTCGGCGATCATCCGGTCCAACAGCCGCGCCCGAAGGACCTCCATCGCCTTGAGCTTGTTCTGTAACTGCGACTTCTGGTCCTGCTGACTCACCACCAGCCCGCTCGGCAGGTGCGTAATGCGTACCGCACTATCGGTCGTGTTCACGCTCTGCCCGCCGGGACCGGAGGCCCGGAACACGTCGATCTTGAGGTGGTTGGGGTCGATGGTGACGTCGACCTCCTCGGCCTCGGGCAGCACGGCCACTGTCGCCGCGGAAGTGTGGATGCGGCCCTGCGTCTCGGTGGCGGGCACCCGTTGCACCCGGTGGACCCCCGACTCTCGTCGCAGGCGCCCGAACGCGTCCCGCCCCCGTACCGCGAAGATGACCTCGCGGACGCCACCAAGCGAGGCGCCGCTCTCAGAAATCAGCTCGATGCGCAGCCCGTAGCGCTCGCAATAGCGGGTGTACATCCGGTAAAGATCGGCCGCAAAAAGGGCCGCCTCGTCGCCGCCAGTGCCCGCCCGGATCTCGACAATCGCGTCGCGGTCGTCGAGCGGATCTCGCGGGACCAGGAGTTCGTGCAATTCCGCCCTGGTGGTCTCCACCTCGGATGGGAGCCGCTCGAGATCGACCCGGGCCAATGCCACAAGCTCGGGATCGGCCTCCTGCGCCATTTCCCGAGCCTGAGAAAGTTCGTCTTCCAGACGCCGAAGCCGTTCCGCCGTCCGCACGATCGGTACGAGCCGGGCGTGTTCCCGTCCGAGGGTCGTTAGACGCTTCGAATCACGGGCGGTGGCGGGGTCGGACAGTTCCTGCGACACCTCCTCCGCCCTGGCCAAGGCCTGGCGGAGGCGCGCCTCCATGCCCTACTCCTTCGGAGCGTCGGCGCCTGCCTGATAACGGCGGCGGAACCGATCGACGCGACCAGCGGTGTCCATCAGGCGCTGCTTGCCGGTGTAGTATGGGTGGCACTTGGCACAGACTTCAACGTGGATGGAATCCGACGTCGAGCGGGTCTCGAACGAATTGCCGCAGGCGCAGATGGCCGTCAGCTTCTTGTATACGGGATGGATGTCGGCCTTCACGGGGTGCTCCTGAGTGCGTCGGGTGGTCGCCGAGGCCCGGAGTGGGCCAGGGTTCGCAAGCCACGAAAGATAAACGAGTTACACCCCGAACTCAAGCACCGTGAAGGCCCTGACTGGCCGGGGCGCCCGGGCCTGAATTGACTCCGCCTCCCCCTCTAAGTAATGTCCCAGCTTCCACTTCCACGCCGAGGCCAAGTGACCCAGTCCCCGCTTGAGATCCTCCGCTCGGTTCCCATCCTCGCCGACGTCCCCCCCGCCGACCTCGCGGCACTGGCCCAGGCCTCCCGGGAACGGTCCTACCCCGCCGGCCAGGTGATTCTGCGCCAGGACGCCCCCGGCGATGCGATGTACGTCGTGATCGAAGGGCGGGTGAAAGTCGTCCTGATCGGAGAGGACGGTCGTGAGGTGATCCTGAGCGTCCTCGGCGCAGGCGCCGTCTTCGGCGAGATGTCCCTGCTCGACGATGAACCCCGATCGGCGCACGTGATCGCCATGACACCCTGCCACGTCATGACGCTGTATCGCGGGGCCTTTCACGAGCGGCTGCGTGCCTCGCCCGACCTCTGCCTCGCCATGCTGGCTGCGATGTCGAGTCGGCTCCGGGCGGCAGACGAACGGATCCGGGCCCTCAGCCTGCTCGACGTCAATGGCCGGGTCGCGCACCTGCTGCTGCAGCAATCTGCCGAAGCCGGCAACGACGTCTTCCCGCGCCGGCTCACCCACCAGAACATGGCGGAGCTGATCGGCGCCAGCCGTGAGACGGTGTCGCGCACGCTTCGGCACCTGGTCGAGCGCGAGGTAATTGCCATCGAACGGCGACAGGTCAGGATTCTCGACCGCACCGCGCTGGAGGCGGCCGTTCGGCCTGCGTGACGCAGATCACGGCGCGCGCTCCCCTGAACTCCCTCATTGTCGCATGGATCCCACGGCACGGAACTCGCCCCACACCCCAGGTAGGGCGATGAGCCTTTCGGTCACCTTCTGGGGAACGCGCGGGACAATTCCCGTCCCCGGCCTCAGTACAGCTCGATATGGTGGCAACACCCCGTGCGTCTCGATCCGGGACGCTGCCGGGCACTGCGTGATTCTCGACGCGGGGACTGGCATACGGCAGCTCGGCAACGACCTTCGGGCGCACTCGTCATCTGGTCGACTGGACCTCTTCCTGTCCCACGTGCATTGGGACCACATCCAGGGGCTGCCCTTCTTCTCGCCGATGTACGCCGACGGGCAGGAGATCCATATTCATGGCCCCACGCCGACGGGGTTCACGCTGGAGCAGGTGCTCGAACGGCAGCTTGATCCTGCGGTTTTTCCTGTCCCGCGCGCCGCTCGGCCGGCGCAGGTGTCGGTGCAGGCGCTCCAGCCAGGCGACATGGTGGAGGTCCCGGGGTTTCGTGTCCAGAGCTGCCTGCTGTCGCACCCCGGTGGCGCGCTCGGTTATCGCGTGACGCCGATCGGCGGCGGGGCGGCGGTGGTGTACATGACCGACAACGAACTCGGCCCCGGGGGCGCTGCCAGAGTGTCGACTGCATGGCAAGCAGAGCTCTCCCAGTTTGTCCGCGATGCCGCGCTGCTGATCCACGACGGGATGTATACTCCCGCACTCGGCGAGGAGCGATCGGGATGGGGACACTCGAACTCCCTCGATGCCGTCGCACTGGCCGCCGCAGGGAGCGTCAAGCATCTGGCGCTGTTCCATCATGACCCCGACCATGATGACGGGCAGGTTGATGATCTGCTTGCCATGGCTCGGGCTGCGGCACCCACAGGAGTCACCGTCGATGCGGCCCACGAGGGGTGGACGGTGACGTTGTGACACGGATACTCACAAGGAGTGGACCGATGATTCGCACGGCCCGCCTGCTCTGCCTGCTTACTCTCACCTCCGCTGCGCCGCCCCTGTTCGGGCAGGCTGCGGCGCCGGCGATCGTTGTGCTGACCTTCGAGAACGGTGGCTCCTACGGCCTCGACTCGATGGATTTCCTGGGCCTCGGGCGCGGCATCCCGTCCGCGCTGACCGCCGACCTGGCGCTGAACCCCGGGCTCCGCACAATCGACCGGAGACAGGCCCAGCAGGTGCTGGAACGGGATGGGCCGAGCCACAATGGTCGCGTGGATGCCGCAACCGCCGCACGGGTCGGGAAGCAGGTCGGTGCGGGGTATGTGGTGACGGGGACCTTTGTGGATTATTACGGACGGGTGCGCATCGACGCGCGGCTCATCGACACCGGCACAGGCTCCATCCTGGAGGTGGTCTCGAGCGGGCAGCGTTCACGGGCGGAACTCCCGCAGATGCTCGCCGACATTGCGTCGCAGCTGATGTCAGGAAAGCGCTTGCCGGCGATGCCGGCGGGGAGCCTGCCCCCCGCAAAGGTCAGCTCAGATGCGCTCGTCCTCTTCGGGCGGGCGGTGCTGGCGCAGGATCAGGGAGACAAGGCGGCGGCGGTGGGCTACTATCAGGAGGCGCTGAAGCTCGCGCCCGACTTTACGGCCGCGAAGGACGGACTGCGCTCGGCTCAGGGGTCGTAGTCAACGACGGCGCCGCCCGGCGGGCGCCGAGGGCCATTCCGAGGTTCGCGGGAACGAAGAAGGCCAGAATCGGGGCGTTGACTTGCGAAAACCAGGGCAGCAGCTGGATCGCAACGCCGAGGACAGAGAAAGCCGCCACCGTGGCGGCGAGGACGCGTACCGCGACCGGGGCCGGACCACCCCGCCTCGCCCACCCGGCGAGGAAGCCGAACATCACGAGCCCAAGGACGCTCGCCTGGAGGAGATTCTCGTTGCGATAGGCGTAGCTGTGTGCGGTGAAGGCCCACAGGTAGACCATGATGAGGCCCGCGAGGCCTGAGAGCAGCGTCCAGAATCCTGCGAGCACCAGGAACGACCGTCGACCCTTCCCCGTCCCACTCCGACCCCCGGTCCACGCCAGCACCCCCCCCAGCAGGACGCCGAGCACAAGAAACCACCCCAGCCAGGAGGCGGGCGCGCGTGTCGAGGGGGTCACGCCCTCGCGAGCGGGCTGGAGGCGCGTGGTGGCCACCAGTGCTTCCGCATCCCCATTCGCAACCGCCGCCGGATTTGTGGCTGGAGCGATGTACCGCGCGAAGTTCATCGGAATGAACGAGTCTTCCCAGGCTGAGAGCGGCTGGTCGGTAGACGGGCCGAGCAGGAGCATCAGGCCGAAATACCATCCGGGGCTCCCGGCCGTGAGTTCCGCGGTGCGTGAGCGATAGGTGGCGCCCGTTGAGAGGGCGGTGAGCGGTGCTTCGAGCGCACCGTCCAGGCTCAGGTTCAGCGCGTCCCGGACGCGCGTGGAACAGTTGTCACGGTACGGGTCGTATCGATAGTCCCGCTTGTCCGGCTGTGCATTCCGGGCGAGATTGGCGGCCAACCTCCGGGCCTGGTCCGGTGTGAGGGCCAGATCCTGGACCTCGATCGAGCGGCCGGCTTCCACGTAGCGGCCGATGTCGCGCGTGGCGTCATAGCCCGCCATGGAATAGAGCATCCCCCCCTGCACGAAGTTCCAGTAGAAGTTCTCCTGCCTGAAGTCGAAGATGCCGTAGTTGTAGGCGATATCCGTCCCGGCAACCGGGTCCGTCACCCGGATAATATTGTGCCCGAACTTCTCCCAGAGAACCGAGCCAGGACCGACGGTGATGAGCGACACCCTCGGGGCGAGGTCCGCGGCGGATAGGGAGGGAGTGGATGGCGTTTGTTGTGCTCTGGCGGGACTGGCCCATGCGGCGCCGAGCAGCCCGAGCAGGAGGGCAACCCGGCGCCCCAACCTCACAGCAGGACGTCGCGGCCGTCGTCGGCCGATTTATAGATGGCGTCGATCACGCGGTGCAGCCTGACGTGCTCCTCGAGCTCCGGCGCCTTCGCCTCTCCACGGATGGCGGCGAGGAAGTGAGCCCACTCCGCGCGGTACGACGCCGTAAACACACTCTCTCGTGACGCCGACCCCGTCGGCGCCACATCGACCGGCGTGCCGTGCATTTGCTTCCAGACCTTGAGCGGATTAATGCTGGCGCTACCCTTGCTCCCCCGTAAGCCAACGCCGAAGCGCTCACCCTCGCCGAGGTGATGCCATGTCACGTCCACGAAGATGCAGGCCCCGTTCTCGCAGACCACGAACGCGCTCCCTGCATGCTCGGTCGCGCGCTCCCGACCAGCCCGATCGAGTGTGGCGCTGACTCGGACGGGCTTGGGATTGCCAGCCAGCCAGAGCCCCAGGTCGAGAATGGAGAGGCCGAGGTCGAGCATGGCCCCGCCACCCGACAGGTCCCGTTTGAGCCGCCAGCCGAGCATGGCCCGGCTCGGCCGGAAGACATGCCAGCTGCCCCGCACACTCTCGACGTCGCCGAGCTCGCCGGTCTGCACGAAACTGCGGATGATCTGGACGTCGGCGCGATACCGATGGTTCATCCCCACCATCACGACACGGTCCGTCTTGGCCGCGGCACGCACGACCCGCTGTGCGCTGGCGGCGTTGAGGGCGAGTGGCTTCTCAACCAGGATATGGACGCCCGCCCGCAGTGCCGCCAGGACGTGGCCCTCGTGCAGATGATTGGGGGTGCAGATGACGACGGCATCCAGCTCGGAGTGCCCGAGCAATTCTTCAATATCGTCGAACGAATTCTCGACCTTGAACCGATTGGCAAGCGCGTTGGCCTTCGGGTAGTCGGCATCACAGATCGCCACCACCTCCACGCCCTTCAGTTTCCGCAGCACCGGCAGGTGTGCCACCTGGGTGATGGCACCTGCCCCAATCACGCCGACGCGCAACGTCTCGCTCATGCTTTGCCCCCGGGATGACCGGTCAATTCAGGCGCTCGACCCTGGTGGAAGGATAATAC
>SPDF01000417.1 GCA_004525055.1 Gemmatimonadales bacterium
ACGTATAGCGCACTGTATGCGCCATTTCGTGGCCCACCCAGAGGGGAATCAGGTCGGGGGTCAAGCCCAGGCCGTAAGTTTCCGGATTGGCGCGTCCGGTGAAATGTTCGAGGCAAATGAAGGCGGCCCCGCGTCCACCAACCACCAGCTCCCCGGCATTGGCGCCCCCCATCCCCACCATCAGATAGCAGTCGGTGGGCCGATCGATCTGCAGCACCTCCTCGGCGCGGGCAAGTGTCTCCTCGACAACCCGCACAACATCGACACCCGCGAGGAGGGCATGCAAATCACTGCGGTCGGCGGCGAGCGCATTGCGGACGACCACGTCGGCGGCAGGCGAGCCGGGCTCCAGAACGTAATTCCGCCAGTAGGCGTTCAGGATGGCGCTGTGGGAGTCGAAGTAGCGTTGCCAGGCGGCTTCGCGGTCGGCGTCGGCGAGGACGGCGAGAAAATCGGGGACGAGATTAATCAGCACGCGCCAGAATAGGAAAATGTGGCGCGCGATGCAAGTGGCAAGTGAAACGAAACATTGTGAGGCGGGGAAGCGGAGAAGGAGTTTGACGCGATTGTCAAGCTGACGCATCCACTTCTGTCATTGCGAGGCCCCGACAGGGGCCGACGAAGCAACGACGAAAGGGCTTGGTGGAGGCCTTCCCTAGTGCCGCTTCTTCTTGGAGACTTCGTCGAGGAACTTTCGCTCCGCTGGCGTAAGGCTCGCGATGCCATGACCACTGATCTTGTCGAGTAGCCGATCGGTTTCGACGGCGATCTCATCCTGCTCCGGCTCGATGCGGCGGAGCGGCCGCGGGACTGGTGTGTCGGAGCGTTCCGACGCGTGGGAGCCCGACTGCACCATGACGGTCCGCTCCACCCCCAGGGGGGGTGGGAGCCGCGAGGGGCCGGCGAGCCCCTGGAAGCGGAAGAAGAGATAGGCGAACGCGGCGCCACCGAGGTGGGCGATATGGGCGACGCCGTCTCCTGGACTCAGGAGCCCAAGCGCGAGGTCGAACACCAGCAGCGCGATCACGAGGGTGCGGGCGCGGATCGGCCAGGGGAGCGGGAAGACCATCAGCTCGGCATCGGGCCAGAACATCGCGTAGGCCACCGCCACGCCGAGGACCGCCGCGGAGGCGCCGGCGACCGCACCTGGCTGAAGCGCAACGAGGCCGAGGGAGAAGAGCGCACCACCGATGCCACAGTAGAGGTAGAAGAGGATGAAGGTGCGGCCGCCCATCCGCTCTTCCACCCTGGTGCCCAGCGAGTAGAGGATCAGCATGTTGAACGCGAGGTGCATCAGCCCCGCGTGCACGAACATGTAGCTCCCGAACGTCCAGGGGTGGGTCAGGGCGTATGGCAGGTCTGGAACGAAGAGAAGCGACGGTTCGAGCGCGGGCAGGAGCGCCGTGAGCAGCAGCAACACGACCGCATTGGCGACAATAAGTCGCCAGACCCACGGAGTGGGACGCGGAAGGCCGTAGATGCTCATATCACTCCGTCAGGGTAGATCCCAGGATCCGGGCCGACCGGCAGATCCGGTCGCAGAGTTCGGGGAATTCGATCCCCACCGCCCTGGCCGATTGAGGCATCAGGCTCATGGCGGTCATGCCAGGGAGGGTATTCACCTCTAAACAGGAGAGCGAACCCTCTGCTGTCAAGCGAAAGTCCACTCGGCTGTACCCGCCGAGCTTGAGGGCCCGGTGCGCCGCGAGCGCCTGGTGCTGACAGTCGGCGGTCAGCGCGGGGGAAAGGTCTGCGGGAAAGATTTCCTCCGACATCCCTGGAGTGTACTTGCACTCGTAGTCGAATATCTCGTGCTGGGGGATGATTTCCCCCACCGCGAGCGCCTGATCGTCGAGGACGCCGACGGTCAGTTCCCGGCCCGGCACGAAGGCCTCGATCATGACCTCGTCGTCGTACTTCGCAGCCAGCGCCACGGCCGGCTCGAGCTCCGAGGCCTTGCGGACCACGCTGAGCCCTACGGTTGACCCCTGCTTGGAGGGCTTGACCACCACCGGCCAGCCGAACCGTCGCTGGACTTCGGTGAGCGAAATCGG